>CABZNY010000001.1 GCA_902527265.1 uncultured Pelagibacteraceae bacterium
TGGATACAATTAAATCAGACATATCAGAAATTAAAGGTGTAGCATATTGTGTTGGATCTATAGATTTGAAACCTTTAAAGATGGCAACTGAGAATGATTTCAATAAATGTATGAAACTTAATTTTTATTCTGCGGTGGACTTAATCAAAGGATATCAAGATAACCTAAAACAAAATAATGGTTCAATTGTTTTATTTTCAACAGTTGCAGCTCAAAGAGGTTTTACAAATCATTCAATAATAGCATCAACCAAAGCGGCTATTGAGGGACTAACTGTATCATTAGCAGCTGAATTTGCTCCAAACATAAGAGTTAATAGTGTTGCTCTAAGTTTAACTAATTCTAAGATAGCTCAACCAATGTTAAAAAATACAGCAATTGCTCAAGGAATAGCTAAAGCCCACCCACTTAAAAGACTAGGTGAGGGTAAAGATGGAGCAGCTTTGAAATAGAGGATAAATTTTTTGAAACAAAAATAAATAATTTTTTAAAAAAACAAAATATTCAGTGGAATATAATTCGATCGCCAATGTTTTTAGATAGTCGTGAAGATTTTAAAAAATATTTATCAAAAACAAAAAAACCCTTTATGGCAAAGTTTTATAAAGAAAAGCGAGAAAGATTAAATATTTTGTTAAACAAAGATGGTACACCAGAGGGAGGAAAATGGAGTTTTGATGAGGATAATAGAAAAAAACTGCCAAAAAATATCTTAATACCAAAATTTCCAGAAATTAAAGAAACTAAACATACAAAAAGTTTAAAACCAATTATTGAAAAATTATTTAGTAAACATCCAGGTGATACCAAAAAATTTTGGTTTGCAACTGAATATAAAGATATTTCAAAATTATTAGATTTTTTTATTAAAGATAAGTTAAACCTATTTGGTGATTACGAAGATGCTGTTGATCAAAAAAATAATATTTTATTTCACAGTGCTCTTAGTCCGTATTTAAATCTAGGTTTAATAACTCCAGACATTATCATTCAAAAAATAATGACTTATCACCATAGTAAGAGTGTGAGACTAAATTCTTTAGAAGGTTATATAAGACAAATAATTGGTTGGAGAGAATTTATGAGAGGAATATATCAAAATTATAGTAAAGAAATGGAAAGTGGAAATTTCTTTAAACATAATAGAAAAATGAAAGATACATTTTATGATGGCAGCACTGGTTTGGATCCTTTAGATCATGCAATTAAAAATGCTGACAAATTTGGTTGGTCGCACCACATTGAAAGATTAATGATATTGTCAAATATTATGAATTTATGCGAAGTTGAACCAAAATCAGTTTATAAATGGTTCATGGAAATGTTTGTGGACTCATCTGATTGGGTTATGGTTCCAAATGTTTATGGAATGGGTTTGTTTAGTGATGGTGGAATTTTCGCAACTAAGCCTTATATCTGTGGATCAAGTTATTTTATGAAAATGATGGATTTTAAAAGGGGCAACTGGTGTAATGTTATGGATGGTCTTTATTGGCGTTTCATAGATAGAAATAGAAAATTTTTTTTGAAAAATCCAAGATTGTCTATGATGGTAAGAATTTTTGATAAAATGAAAGAAGATAGAAAAAAATTAATATTATCAGAAGCAAACAAATTCATTAAAGATAATACTTATGGGAATTAAAGTTTATTTTAACGATTCTTGCAATATTTGTAGAATGGAAATAAATCATTATAAAAAAATTGCAAATAGTGATTTGGAGTGGATAGATATTACAAATAATGATGAGGCTATAAAAATAACATCTAAGTCGCAAAAAGAGTTGCTCAGAAGGTTACATGTAATAAATGATGGTGAAGTTATTGGAGGTGCTAAAGCATTTATTATAATTTGGTCAAAAATACCAAAATATAAAATCCTATCTAAAATTTTTTCAATAAAACCCTTATTTATTATTTTTCATTATATATATGAAATTGCTGCATTTTTCTTATTTTTAAAAAACAGAAAACAATTAAATGAAAAAACAAAACCTACCAACTAAGGTATGCAAAGTTTGTAACAAGCCTTTTTCTTGGAGAAAAAAATGGAAACTTAATTGGGAAAAAGTTAAGTATTGCTCTAAGAGATGCGCCTCTAGTAATTAATTATTGTGTATTGCTTTTTCTAGGATCTTTAAGTGATTTTAAAATTTTTGATAGCCCCGTAATTTTTAAACTATAATAAATCACATAAATTAAAGTTAGTCCTAAAGCCATGGTAGATAGAAACACGAAGATGGCTGTCAAAATTTTTTCTTGGAACCAGTTCTCTACTCCAGAGTTAGAATAATAAAGAATATTCCAAAACGCGACGAAAATTAACTCATATATGATTATAATTTTGAACATATGGTTGATATAGTTCTCAATATAATTAATACTATTCAATTCTTGTCGCATGTCGATAAAAATTTATGAGATAAAATAAAGAAAATAGATGAAAAAAGTAATTTGGATAACTGGCGGTAGCAGTGGAATAGGAAAAGCAGTTGCATTAAAGTTTGCAAATAATGGATGGCAGGTAATTATATCATCAAGACGTGAGGAAGTCTTAAAAGATATTTCAGATAAAAATGAAAATATTGATTATTTGAAATTAGATATTGTTGATTATGAAGCATGTAATTCAGTTTTTAAAACAATCGTGGAGAAATACAATAAGGTTGATATTTGTTTTTTTTCTACTGCAATTTATGAGCCTGAAAAAGAGAAGGATTTTGATCTCCAGAATATAATTGATGTTACAAATGTGAATTATATTGGAACCATAAATTGTATTAAAGCTGTTGAAAAATATTATAAAGAAAAAAGGCAAGGAGTTATATCTATTGTATCTTCTACTGCAGGATATAGAGGATTGCCAAATTCAACTGCCTATGGGCCTGCAAAAGCAGCTCTTATTAATTTAGCAGAAAGTTTATATCTTGATTTTCAAAGATATGATGTTCGCGTATGTCTGGTTAGCCCTGGCTTTATCAAAACAAGACTTACAGATAAAAACACATTTAAAATGCCTTTTTTAAAAACTACACAATATGCAGCAGAACAGATTTATGATGGTTTAATAAATAAAAATTCATTTGAAATAGCTTTTCCTAGAAGTTTATTTTTAATATTAAAATTTTTTAAGATTTTGCCAAACGGGATCTACTTATATTTAATAAGAAAAATGACGAAGCTTCAAAAAAAATAAATTTAATCTTTAACAAACATTACAGTTAATTCTGCAACTTTAATACCAAACTTTGTCATTTTTGCTCTATTTATTGCAACTCTCTCATCTTGCATGAAAATCCAATCATCAAATGTTATTTTCATTTCTCTTCCCTTAACCGGAACTAATAGAACATATTCAAATTTAAATGCAGGACCATAAGAGAAACCTTTCGCAGTTCCAACTACATCTCCTGCAGTGCCTTCATAGTTGTGTTCGTCAATTTTATTGATTGTCCATTGCCTATTTTGAATTTCTCCATCATTCCAAACAAATTTTTCATCAAGTATCAATTGTTTTCCATCCCATGTTCCATCTAGGTCTGCAGAAAATTGCCTTGTCACTTTACCTGATCTATTTTGTAAAATTCCCCATGCCTTTACATTTCCAGATAAATACTCTTCTATTATTAATCTAGGTTTTTGGTTTTTGAAATCTTCTGGTTTCATTGCTTGGTTTGATGAACAACTTGTAATCAATACTGTAATTATTATCAATAAGAAATATTTTATTTTCATAATATTATTTATTTTTGAAGAGCAAATTGGATTAAGTCTATATTTTTAGATTTAAAACCTGCTTCACAATATGATAAGTAAAAATTCCACATTCTTTTAAAAGTATTGTCAAAGCCTTGAGATGAAATTTGTTCCCATTTTTCTAAGAACTCTTCTCTCCAAATATTTAGTGTATTTGAGTAATGATCACCATAAGAATTACAATTCTCAAACTTAAGTCCAGATTGGTTTGCTAGATTTACTAACTCATTTTTACTAGGTAAAAAACCACCAGGAAAAATATATTTTTGGATAAAATCAGTTTTACTTTTATATCTATCATAGATAGAGTCATCTATAGTAATTGATTGTATAGCTGCTGTTCCTCCATCAACTAAGTTTTCTTTGATAATATTAAAATAGTTTTTTAAATAACTCTGCCCTACTGCTTCTATCATTTCTATAGAAGCTATTGAATTATAATTATTTTTAACATCTCTAAAATCTAACATTTGTATATTTATTTTTTCATTCAAACCCTCTTTATGAATTCTTTCTTTTGAATATTCGTATTGTTTTTTGGAGATTGTTATACAATCTAACTTTACGTCATAATTTTTTCCAATATATTCTGCAAATCCTCCCCAGCCACAGCCAATCTCAAGCATCTTGTCGCCTGATTTAGGTCTAACAAGACTCGAGAGTTTTTTATATTTATTTAACTGAGCTTTTTCCAAATCATTACTATCATCAAAAATTGCGCTTGAGTAAGTTAGGGTTTTATCAAGCCATAATGAGAAAAATTCATTCCCTAAATCATAATGTTTTCTAATGTTTTCTTTGCTCCTAGATTTATTATTTTTAATAAACAAACTTTTGATTTTATTAAATATTGAAAGATCGAAAGAGCCAGAAAATTTATGAACTACTTTTATATTTTTTGCCGCTAGCTCTATAAGATTAGTTAAATTATTTGTCTCAAAGTAATTATCCATATATGCTTCTGCCAGACCTACACTTCCATTTTTGATAATTTTAAAAGTTAACCCTGGTTTATTTATTTTTAGATCAGCATTTAATTTTTCATTACCATTTCCGAAGGTATATTCTTTTCCATCATGGTTTATTATTTTTAAATTTCCATGATTAATAAATTTTAGTGAGTTAAAGACAATTTTGTCTGATAATTTATTCAAATTCACTTTTTTCTACCGAACTATTATTTTTAATATCTATTTTTTTTTTAATTAACTTTATTCCTTTTAACCATAGTTTAAATGCCTCATAGTGGATTGCGACAATAACTTTAAATGTCATCAAGGGGTGAAAAATATAGGAAACGAATAGATTTTTATTACTAAATTCTTTTGCGGTACCGTCCTGGGATGCGAATAAAAGTTTACCATCATTATCAGATTGGTCAATTATAACTGAAATTTTGTCTGAGGGCTTATTTACTCTAAATTTATAATTACACTCCATATCTATGAAGGGCGATACATGAAATTTTTTTACACAACTATTTCTTAAAGTTTCATTATCTTCAGCTTTGAAAATGTATGTGTGTTGTTCACCAAATGTATTTTTAACCTCATAAAATAAAGAGATTATCTTATCGTACTTGTCATATATAAAGAAAACACTTAGTGGATTAAATACATAACCTAATATTCTTGGATAACAGAATAATTTGATTTTAACTTCTTTATTGTCGATACCAATATTTTCTAGTTTTTTTTTTACCCAGTTTTTTAAAGAGGTGCCATCTCTATCCCCATGGTCTTTGTCAAAAAAACTAATGATATTGAATTTATTATATGAAAATAATTTAATTTTATTATCAATTTCATTTAAATCATCTAAGTCTATTAATAATGAAAAAACCCTATATTTGAAATAATGACTTTTAGGTTTAAATCGTCTGTGTATTACTCTTCCTACGTATATCTTAGAGTTTTTAAGCATTTATATACTTAATCATATCTATTGATGATTTTATACCATCTTCATGAAATCCATATCCAAAATAACTACCACAAAATAAAATATTATTTTTATTTTGAATTAAGTGAAGATCTTTCTGGCTATTGATTGCATTTTGATCAAAGTAAGGGTGTGTAAATATAACTTTTCGGATTATCTTATCTTCGGGTATTTCTAAATATGGATTTAATGTTAAAAAAATATTTTTATTTATATTCAAATTTTGTAATAAGTTTAACCAATAAGTAATTGAATTTTTTTCACTATTCTCAGATTCGATCGAGGAATTCCATGAACACCAAGCACTTTTATTATTTGGCATATAACTTATATCCTCATGGACTATAGCCTCATTTGTTTTATATTTAAAATTACTTAAGATCTTATTTTCTATTTCTTCAGGATTTTCAATTAGAGACAGAGCTTGATTAGCATGAGTAGCCAATACTACTTTATCGTAAGTAAAATATTCATTTTTATCTCCATAATAAACCTGAACACCTGATCCAATTCTTTTAATTTTATTAATATTGTAATTTTTATAATATTCGCCACTGATTTTGCTTAGAATTTTATCTACATATGTTCTACTCCTTTTGGAAACTGTGAACCATTGCGGTCGATCTTTTAATTTGAATAATCCATGATTTCGAAAAAATTTAAAAAAAAATTTCAAAGGCATTTGTTTTGCCTCATAAGGGGGCATTGACCATATAGCTGATACCATAGGTATAATATGGAATTTGATAAAATACTCTGACAGTTTTAAAGAGTCTAAATAGCTGCCTAAAGTAATATTTTCTTTAAGGGGATCTTGCTTTTCACTTTGTTTATAAAAACTAATTATAGTAAAAAACATCTTCAAAAATTTTATATTAAACAAGTTTGACTTATTGCTAAAAATTCCAGAAAGACCTTTTCCACAATATTCTATATTTGAGTCTCTAACAGATACTGAGAATGACATATTGCTTTTTTCGATAGCAATATCATTTTCTTGAAAAAAATTTATTAGATTTGGATAGGTTTTTTTATTGAATACAATAAAGCCTATATCAACAGGGACTATATTATCTCCAACATTAATATCAATAGTATGAGAATGACCTCCAAAATGGTCTTCTTTCTCAAATAGATCTACTTTATATTTTTTAGATAAACTATACGCTGCACTTAGACCTGATATACCAGAGCCTATAATAGCTAATTTCATTATTGAGGATTATATTTATTTTCTTTTGTAAAGGATGAGACAAATTGTAGAAAAACTGCAAAAATTATAACGCTTCCTCCTATTAATACGTAGAATGAAGGGTTTTCATTTACAAATAGCCAAGCCCAAAGAGGACCAAGTATTGCCTCTGTAAGCATTATTATTCCTACCATAGCTGATAGAGTTTTTCTCGCACCAATTGTTATTAAGATAAAGCCAAGTCCTATTTGAAATGTCCCAGACAAAAATGCCAAAAACATGTCATTTAAAGATATAGAAATTTTTGTTGAAGCTAAAAAACCTATTATCATTGCAACTATTCCTGCAACTAATTGTAATGGCACCATATCCACATGAGGATATCTTCTTACAATTAAAATAAGAGTTGCGAAGGTAATTGGCATTACAAAGGCAACAATATTTCCAGATATTTGTCCACTTGATAGAGTATTTCCTAGCATTAAAATTAATCCAGAAATTGCTAAAATAATAGAAGCTAAAGTAATTTTTGAAATTTTTTCTTTCAAAAAAAAATATCCAAATATCGCTAGGAAAATTGTTTGTGTTTGTATTATGAAATTTGTATTTGCAACGGTAGTATTGTACATAGCAAAAACATAACTGCTAAATCCAATACCCAATATAATTCCACCAATTAAGCCAGGAATTCCCGATACATAAATTTTTTTAAATACCTCTCTTTTGTAAGTTGCAATTAAAAAAATAGTTACAACAATTATAAAAAAAACCTGTCTCCAAAATAAAATTTGCCATAAAGTTGATCCTTCAAATGATTTAACAATCAACCCACCAAAACTTAGACAAAATGCGCCAAAAAAGATTAATAATGGACCTGGTATCTTTGAAATAAAATTCATTTAAAATTGGAAATCAAATTTTGAGTTTCCATCTCATACAACTTAAATATAGTTTCTGCATCTTTTAAATTAATTTCTCTAAATTTAATTTTTGATCCTGGAGGTATTTGTACTAGTTTGTCATAATCAGCACTTATTACAACTCCAATCTTAGGGTAACCCCCTATAGTTCCATGATCAGATAGCATAATTATTGGATCCCCATCTGCAGTGATTTGGATAACACCCTTCACTAATCCTTCTGACTTTATATTTGTATTTTTAATATTACTAATCTTAGGTCCTTTAAGTCTTATTCCCATACGATCACTTAATTTGGTTACATTAAATTCATCACTTAAAAATGAGTCTATTGCATCCTTTGAAAAATAATCAAAATGGGGTCCTTTTATTATTCTAATATTTTCAATTTTTGAATTTAGATATTCTATTTTATTTTTTGGCAGGATTTTTTTTATATATTTTAAATGAATTATTTGTCCTTTCTCAAGTTTTTCCCCACTATTTGCGCCAATTTTAGCCTTAGTATTTGTAGAACAACTATTTAAATAATAATCTACCTCAAATGTGCCTCCAATAGATAAATAACCATATACTGATCGATTGGTAGACAGTATATCTAAGCAATCATTATTCTCTAAAATAATATTTTCGTAACAACTAAATTCTAAATTTTTGTTTTTTCTTATAATTTTAAAATTAACATCTCCAGTAACATTGATGGAGATATTTTCTCCTATATATTTCAATTTTGGACCTTGATATGCAAATTCTAGGACCGGATTATTTATTTCATTGTTTGAAATGGTATTTGCTAATAAAAAATTCCTATTATCCATTGCTCCACTAAAAGGTATACCTATATGATAAAAATTATTTCTACCATTGTCTTGAAATGTAGAATTGATACCTGGTCGTAATACCTCAAAATAGTTTTTATTCATATTTTTTTTCATACTCTAGTTTAGAAATTGGGTAAAATGATATTGTATCACCTGGATTGATTAGATTAGGTTCAGTATTTTTTTTATTATCAAAAATATCAACTGGTGTATTGCCAATTATATTCCAACCACCTGGACTTTCAAAAGTATAAATATTACAAAATTGCTCTGTTATACCTATGGAATTTTTTGGGACCTTAACTCTTGGTGTTTCTAAACGCTTTGCAAAAAGAGATTTATCCATATCTCCTAAGAATGGCATTCCCGCAATAAAACCTGTCATATAACAATAATAATTTTTAGAAAAGAATGTTTCATAAATTTTTGCTTCATTTATCTTTAATAATTTTTGTAAACGTTTTATATCTAGTGCAAACTCCTCTGCGCAACAAACTGGGATTTTAATAAGATTATTTTTTGAATTATTATTTTTTTTTAACTCTAAATTTTCAACTTGTTTTTTTAATTTAGCAAAACTCGTAAGTTTTAAATCGAAACTAATTACTAGTTTATTATAACTAGGTGTAATATTTGTAATACCTAAAAAATTACTATCTCTTAAATTGTTAAAATAATTTATAACATTTCTGTTAATTTCTTTATTTACCTCAGTACCAAAGTCACAGTATAATGCTGCGTCACCAAGATTTGATATATTTTTAATCATGTCATGTTATACTTTAAGCTTTATAGTATGGAAATTAATTTAAATTGTGATTTAGGTGAAAAATCAAAGCATCATTCAAATGAAAATGATCCCGATTTACTCAAAATAGTAAACTCTGCAAATGTGGCTTGTGGGTACCACGCTGGAGATGAGGAAACTATGAGAGAAGTTGTAGAGATTTCAAAGCAAAATAATGTAAGTATTGGTGCACATCCATCATTCAATGATCCAGAGAACTTTGGAAGAAAAAGGATTAATCTTGGTGCTGATGAGATTTCTAAGCTTTTAATAGATCAATATGAAATTTTGCAAAATATTGCCATTAAATTAGATGAAAAGGTTTCTCATATTAAACCACATGGAGCCTTGAATAATATGGCTTGTGAGGACCTTGAGCTGGCAACAATTTTGGCAAAAACTATTTATAGTATTGATAAAGATATAATTTATTTAGTACCAACAGGTTCAAAAATGGAAATTGCAGCTAAAAAATTAAATATGAAAATTGCATGTGAAATTTTTGCAGATAGAAATTATGAAGACGATGGAACACTTGTATCAAGAAGTAAGGATCATGCCCTAATAACCGACCCTGAGCGAGCTAAAGAGCACGTATTCAATATGGTAAAAAACCAAACTCTTAATTGTCACAGTGGAAAACAAATACCTTGTGAAATCGATTCAATTTGCATACATGGGGATAACGCAAGCTCTCTTTCTACTGCAAAACAAGTAAGAGAGAACTTGATAAAAAATAATTTAGAATTAAAGCCTCTAAATAAAATGAAAAAATTTATATAATTATGATAAAAAAAATATTTACTCTTTTCATATTCTTTTTTTTAACTGTTGAAACTTTTGCTGCTGGAACAAGTTCATCAGATAAAAAACCGAGCTATAAAAATGCTGTAAAAATAATTGAAGCAGCTAAGAAATATGAATCCAAAAATAAAATGGATAAAGCATTAAAAAGATACGAAAAAGCTCAAAAAATTTTATTAAAACTCGACAAAGAAAAGCCCTTACAAGCTGATACACTAAACTACTTGGGTTTTACAACTAGAAAACTTGGGGACTTTGAAGCAGGAGAGAAATATTATTTACTAGGACTACAAGTTGAACCAAATCATGTTGGAATAAATGAATACTTAGGTGAATTATATGTTGTTACAAACAGAATAGATTTGGCAAAAGAAAGACTAAAAGTTTTAAAAGGTTGTAATTGTGAAGAGTATCAAGAATTAAAAGAAATTATAGACGGATCAAAAAAATCGAAATATTAGTTTATATTTTGAATCATTTGCTCAGGCATCCATAAGGCTATTTGAGGAAACAAAACAATTAAGATTACCGCAAATATCATCAACAAGAATAACGGAAATGCACTCTTGGCGATGTAGCCCATATCTTTGTTAGCCATACCTTGCAAAACAAATAAATTAAAACCAACTGGAGGGGTAATTTGAGCCATTTCAACAACTATAACTAAAAATATACCAAACCAAATCATATCAAAACCAGCCTGCCTTATCATAGGTTCGATAATGGCCATTGTAAGTACAACTGCTGATATTCCATCAAGAAACATCCCTAAAATTATATAAAAAATCATTAATACGAAAATTAAAACATATGGTGATAATTCCATATTTTGTATCCAAATTGCTAGATTTCTAGGAAGGCCAGTAAATCCCATAGCGAGTGATAAAAATGTTGCTCCAGCTAGTATGAATGCAATCATACACGAGGTTTTTGTTGCACCAAGTAAAGATTCTTTAAAAGTTTTTAAGTTCAAACTTTTTTGAAAATAAGAAAGTATTAAAGCTCCCACAACACCCAGAGATGCTGCTTCAGTTGCTGTTGCAATTCCAGTATAAATAGAGCCAATTACACCAAGGATTAATAAAATTACAGGTATTAACTGTTTTGATTTACTTAATTTATTTAAAAATGAGTAATTTACTTCAGTTAATGGCATTTTATTTTTATTTAATAAAGACCAAATGATTACATAGCCCATAAAAATCAGAGCAATCATTATTCCAGGAATTATTCCTGCTATAAAAAGTTTTGCAATTGATTCTTGAACAGTTACACCATAAATAATTAAAATTATTGAGGGTGGAATTAAAAGACCTAATGTTCCTGAACCTGCCAAGCTTCCAAGTAAAATTTTTTCAGGATATTTTCTTTTTCTTAGTTCTGGAATTGACATCTTTCCAACTGTAGCAACTGTTGCAGCTGAGGATCCAGATATAGCTGCAAACAATGCACATCCAACAACATTGACATGTATCAAACCTCCAGGAAGTTTCTGTAACCAGGGAGCCAGTCCCTCAAATAAATTTTCAGATAATTTAGTCCTAAATAAAATTTCTCCCATCCATACAAAAAGAGGCAAAGCAGTCAGAGTCCATGATGATGATGCGCCCCAAATTGTTGTGGCCATCGCATCTCCAACTGGTCGAGAAGTAAATAAAATCATTCCAATAGAGGAAACACCAATCATGCTTATTGCTACCCATATTCCAGAGCTTAAAAAAAGTAGTAAAACCGTAATAAAAAAAATAGCTAATAAAATTTCAATCATTATTATAAATTTTTAAGATTAGTAGATGAAAGGCACATATAAAAAAAAGTGTTGCTCCAATAGCGACGCTACATTGAGGTATCCATATTAAAATTTCATCAGCACCTTCACTTCTTTCTTCAAACTCATACGAGATTTTTAACATTTTGATAAAATAATATGACATATAACCTGCAAATATTGTTGTGACGACTAAGCTCCAAACTTCTAAAAATTTTTTTTTAAAGCCTGTAGACTTTTCTAAAAATAATGTGATTCTTATATGACCCCCATTTACGAATGTATATGAAAGAGCAAAAAAAGATGAGGCAGCCATACAATACCCTGAGTATTCAGCTAACCCCCTTATATAAAAACCGAAAATTCTAGATGCAATTCCAGTTAATATAAAAACTGCAATAAGAATTAAAAAAACTGCAGCTATATATCCTGAATAATTATAAATACTATTTAATGATTTATTTAATTTCTGTAACATAAAAAAGGCTGTTTTTTTTTAACAGCCTTTTTTATTATATTTTTTTTATTTGTATGCGGCAAGTACGCTAGCACCTGTTTTGCCAGCTTTTTTCTTCCATTCTTTTGCCATTTTTTTTCCAACTTTTTGGAAATGTTTTTCTAAATCAGCATTTACTTTGCCTACTACCATTCCTGCACCAGCTAGAGCTTTTTTATCTTCAATATTTCCAACTCTAGACAGCATCCAGCCTTTTTCTTCTGCAGCAGCAGCTTCTCTTTTAATTAATTGTTGAGTATCTGCATCTAACTTATTCCAAGATCCTCTATGCGCAACAACCATATTTTTTGGGAACCAAGCAGCGATGTCATAGAAATATTTAACACCGTTCTCCCATATTTTGCTATTTTTGCCAGTTGTTGGAGATGTAATCATACTTTCAACTGCCCCTGTTGAAAATGCTTGACTGATTTCAGCCGCCTCAATTTTAGTTGGAGCCATACCTGTAAGCTCTGCAATTCTAATTGTTGCAGAATTATAAGCTCTAAATTTTAAACCTTCTAGATCTGAAACACTATTGATTTCATTTTTGCTATATAGTCCTTGTGCAGGCCATGGCACAGCATATAAAAATACTAATCCTTTTTGGTTTAAACTTTCAATGATTGCTGGTTTTGAAGCTTGATAAAGTTTCATAGCATCGTCGTATGAAGTTGCTAAAAAAGGTTGTGAGTCAATTTCAAGAATAGGGTCAACTTTTCCCAATGCTGACATAAATCTTTCACCCATCTGTGCTTGACCAGTCCTTACTGCTCTAAAGATTTCTCCACCTTTAAATAATGATCCACCAGGATGTGTAACTATTGTAAGTTTTCCTCCACTTTTCTCTGAAACATTTTTAGCAAATTCTGCTGCATTTGCTGAGTGAAAGTTACTCGCACCATAAGCTAAAGCCATATCCCACTTTTCAGAAGCATTTACATTTGCTATTAACAAGACAGAAAATAAAATAGAAAACAAAGTTTTTAAAATTTTCATTAATCCTCCTTAATTTTTAAAAAATACATCTCATTATGTATTATTTATTAAATCAATAAAAATTTTCCCATGTTTTATTGAAAAATTTGAAATTGTTACTATTATATTGTTATCTTGATAGAAGAAGCCCTTATTTTACTGCAAATTATCTTTATAGATATTATATTGGCAGCTGATAACGCCATAATAATTGGTCTAATCGCGGCTAATTTTGTACCAAAGAATAGAAAAAAAATCATATTTTGGGGAGTGGTAGGAGCTTTAATTTTTAAAGTTTTATTTGCAGTATTTGCGACCTATTTATTCAAATTTTACTTCATAAAAATTCTTGGAGGTTTGCTTCTAATTTGGATAGTAAATGATCTTAGAAAAGATCTTTTACAAGCTCAGAGACAAATTAAATCACCAACAAAAAAATCCTTTGAACCTTCATTTGCAAAGGGTATGTATAAAGTGCTTTTCGCAGATATAACAATTAGTTTTGATAATGTTATAGGTGTTGTTGGTGCTTCTAAGGGTAACTTTGGGTTTATGATTTTTGGTTTAATTTTATCTGTAGTCCTCACAGGTGCTATGGCCACTTATTTAGCTAATTATATTCAGAAACATTTATGGGTCGTCTATATTGGAATAGCAGTTATTCTTATACTTGCAATACAGCTTATTATTGGTGGACTTGTTGACTTAGAAATTCTAAAAATTAATGAGGAATTTAAAAAGTATTTTTAGTAAGAATGCTTTAATGATGGATATGAACCTCTTTTCACATCTGACCCAAATTTTTTAACTGCATTTCTAATATTATTTTTAAAATTAGCATATTTCTTAACGAATTTTATTTTACTATTAGTCAAACCTAATAAATCGTCTAAAACTAAAATCTGACCGTCACAAAACTTTGATGATCCAATTCCTATTGTTGGAATTTCAATCGTCTCAGTAATTTTTTTTGAAAGTTTTTTCTCAATGCATTCTAGTACAATAGCAAAAACACCTGCTTCTTCTAAGATTTTTGAATCTTTTAATAAATTTTTTTTTTCTTTTTCAGTCTTACCTTTATATCTAAATCTACCTCTTTGAGACTGTGGAGTTATACCTATGTGACCCATTACTGGAATTTTATTATTTACTAAATGTTTAATTATATCTTTGATCTTACTACCTCCTTCTAATTTGATACCATCACATTTTGTTTCTTTAATTATTTTTTTACAGTTTTTTAGCGCCTGCAATTTATTTTTATAAGTATTAAATGGCATATCTACAATCATTAAACTTTTTTTTACTCCTTTTCTTACACTTTTAGAATGTTCAATCATCATAGATAGATTCACTTTTCTTGTTGTATCAAAATTATATAAAACAGAACCCAAGGAATCTCCAACGAGTACAAGGTCTGTGTATTTATCTACTTCTTCAGCAATATTTTTCGAGTAGGCTGTTAAGCAGACTATTTTTGACTTATTTTTTTTTTTTAATATAAGCCTACTTATTTTCGAAGGCATAAATATTTATTACCAAGTACCTGTATTTTCCATAGATTTCCATGGCTCTATTGGTTCCAAGTAGCCATCTTGAAGTATTTCAACAGAAATTTTATCTGGAGATCTAACAAATGCCATATGACCATCTCTTGGTGGTCTATTAATTGTATAACCCATGTCTCTTAATCTTTGACAAGTCTCATATATATTTTCAACTCTGTACGCCAAATGTCCAAAGTTTCTTGAACCATCACCCAAACTATCTCCATCCCAATTGTATGTTAATTCTATTTCAGCTTTCTCATCATCTGGAGCAGCAAGAAATACTAAAGTATACCTGCCCTTTTCACTGTCTTTTCTTCTTGTTTCTTTAAGGCCTAACCCTTCACAGAAAAATCTTAATGACTCGTCTATGTTTGAGACTCTAATCATTGTGTGTAAATATTTCATATAGATTACTTATATAGTCTTATTATTCCAATTCAATAGTACTCGGTGGCTTAGAAGTAATATCATAAACTACTCTATTAATACCTCTTATATTATTTACAATTTGATTAGATACTGTTTGCATAAAAGATTTATTAAATTGAAAGAAATCAGCTGTCATTCCATCTTCTGATGTAATTGCCCTTAAAAGACAAAGAAACTCATAAGTTCTATTATCTCCCATTACACCGACTGTTTTTACAGGAAGTAATGCAGCATAAGCCTGCCAAATCTTGTTATATAGATTATTTTCTTTTAAAGAATTGATAAAATAATTATCAGCCTCTTTTAAAATGTTTATTTTTTTTTTAGTTATTATACCAGGCATTCTTATTGCAAGACCTGGTCCTGGAAATGGATGTCTAGAAATTATTTCATTACTCAATCCTAGTTCTGATCCTAACTTTCTAACCTCATCTTTAAAAAGGTATTTTAGTGGTTCTACTAATTTAAGTTTCATTTTTTTTGGCAAACCGCCTACATTATGATGTGATTTAATTTTTGAAGTTTGACTTCCAGTCACAGATTTGCTTTCAATTAAATCAGGATACAAAGTTCCTTGAGCTAAAAATTTTACATTTTTAATTTTATTTGCATATTTTTCAAATATTTTAATAAAAAGATTTCCTATTATTTTTCTTTTTTTTTCTGGATCAGATATATTTTTTAATTTTGATAAAAATAAATTTTCAGCATTCACATAAATTAGATTAATTTTAAATTTCTTTTTGAATGTATTTACAACTTGCTTTTCTTCATTTTTTCTAAGTAGACCAGTATTAACAAAGATACATGTTAATTTTTTTCCTATTGCATTTGATAATAATTTAGCGACTACACTACTATCTACACCACCAGATAATGCACAAATAACCTTCGAATTACCTACACTATTTCTTACTTCATTTATTAACTTTGTTTTCTGATCTTTTGCTGACCAATTTTTATTTAATTTACAAATAGAAAATAAAAAATTTTTTAGTATTAATTTTCCTTTAATTGTATGACTTACCTCTGGGTGAAATTGAATACCAAACATTTTTTTTTCTACATTTTCAATTATGCACATCTTAGAATTGTTACTTTGTGCAATTATTTTAAAATTTTTTGGTAATTTTGTTACTTGATCAGCATGACTCATCCAAACATTATTTTTTCCTTTAGAAAAAAAATTTTTTGTTAACTTACTTTTTTTAATTTCTTTTACCTCTGCTAGTCCAAATTCTCTATATTTTGAATTTCTTACACTTCCACCCATTGTTTTTGAAATTATTTGATGTCCAAAACAAATACCTAGTACAGGAGTCCCTAATTTAAGAAGTTTACTATTAAACTTTACTTTTTTGCTTTCATAAACATTCAATGGGCCTCCAGATAAAACAATACCTTTGATATTTTTTTCAAAATTTTGGAACTTTTCTATTTTTTTGTGACTTATAATTTCACAATAAATACCTAATTCTCTGATTTTCCTGGCAATTAATTGTGTAAATTGAGAACCAAAGTCTACAATTAGTATTTTGTTGAGAGTGTCCTCAAGACGCATCTTTTCTTTCAAAATCTTTTAAACGACTTTCAATTGATGCAATTTTTTCACACATATCTACACAAATTTTTTTAAAATCTTTACTCAATTCATCTGCTTTTGAAAAATTTGACCTTTCTAATTCCATATCAATTAAAAGGAACATAGCCTCTTCATTCTTGGGGTCTAAAAGTAAAGTAGTTTTAATATTCTTTTCTTCTTGTCTTTTATCTTCTTCAATTTTGAAAATTTTAGCTAAATAAAGGTAAGATGCCGAGTCTTTTGGATTATAAACTATATTTCTATGAAATAAAAATTTTGAATCTTCATATTTTTCTTTATCAAATAAATCTTTAGCTTCATTAAAAAAATTATTTTCATTCGTCTTAGCAACAGTACTAAGTAAAAAAAATGTTAAAATTAAAATTAAGTATCTCATAATTATTTTTTTATAACATCTATATTATGTACCATACTTTCATAAAATCCTGCTTTAGTAATTTTTACAAATTTTGGTTTTTTTCTTAAATCAATTACTTCCTTGGCTCCCATGTAGCCCATTGAAGATCTTAAACCCCCAACTAAGTTGTAGATTATCTTATCAACTTTACCTTTGTATTTAATATATCCCTCTACACCTTCCGCTACGTATTTTGATGTATCTTTTTGTTTCGTTTGAAAATATCTGTCTGCTGAACCTTTATTCATAGCACCAATTGATCCCATACCCCTGAAATATTTATATAATTTTCCATTTTTTCTTATTTTTTTTCCAGGCGCTTCATCTGTACCTGCAAATAATGAACCTATCATTACTGCATCTGCACCAGCTGCTAATGCTTTTGCAATATCACCAGAAAATTTTATTCCACCATCAGCAATTAATCTTGTTTTACTTTTCCCAATTCCTTTTTTAACATTTAATATCGCACTTAGTTGTGGAACACCTATTCCTGCTACAAGTCTTGTTGTACAAATAGATCCTGGTCCAATTCCTACTTTTATAATATCAACACCTAATCCAACCAAAAATTTTGCAGCTTCTGCTGTAGCTATATTTCCAGCACAAATTGCTGTTTTCTTAGGACGTATTTTTTTTATTTTTTTAATTATATCTCCTACTTTTTTGGTATGTCCATGCGCTGTATCAATTACTATTAAGTCTAAGTTTTCTTCTAATATTTTTTGAGCTCTTTTTAATTCTTTATCACTTGCGCCGACTGCAGCACCTACTAGTAATTTTTTTGATTTTACCTTTCTAATTTCTTTAATCTGTTCTTCAACATTTAAGTTTCTATGAATTATTCCTAATCCCCCTGATCTTGCTATAGCTATCCCCATTGAGGATTCTGTAACCGTGTCCATTGCAGATGACAAAAGTGGTATTTTCATCTTTAGACTTTCTGTTAAATTTATGGAGGTGCTTACTTCACTAGGTAGAATTGCTGAGTAATTTGGCGCTAAAGTAACATCATCAAATGTTAAAGCTTCTTTAATAGTTTCCATGTCCTTATATAAATGATTCTTGAAAAAATAAAAGGATAACTATTTCAAATTTCTACAAATTATAAAATTTTCTTTAGAGTCTTTTCTACTTGAAGGAGGCTTGAAAATATCAACATCTTTAAAAGATTTTTTACCTAATGCGACAATCTCGTTAAAGGATGATCCCATAAAAAGTTTAGAAATAAAATTTCCCTTTTTATTGAGTAATTCAATTGCAAAATTCATTGCTTCTATACATAATTCTCCTGTAACTAATGAGTCTACACTTTTATTACCTGTGGTGTTAACTGCCATATCAGAGACTATAAGATCTACTTTCTTGCCAAAATAATTTTTGATATTTTTTTTTTGTTGCTCCTCAGTAAAATCCCCTTTTATATGTATTAAATTCTTAATTGGTTCAATGTCCTTTAAATCAATTGAAATTATTTTAGAGTTACTGAAATTTCTTGATATATACTGAGACCAACTACCTGGGGCTGCGCCAAGATCTATAACTGAGATATTATTTTTGATTATTTTAAATTTATCGTTTATTTCTTGCAATTTGTATACAGCTCTTGACCTATAACCCTCTAATTTTGATTTTTTGACGTAAATATCTCTCTTTTGCTTAATGATCCAATTTTTAGAAAATTTATTCTTTTTCAACTAATTCCCAAATCTTAAAGATTTTTCAATTATATCCCCATCCAATGTTTTAACTTTGGACATATAATTTTTATTATTTCTTATATTGTCATTATTTTTTCCTGCTAAATGAATAATTCCTATTTCATGGTTTGGTAAATAAGGTTCAACAAAAGTATTTTGTTTTTTGTCAAATTTAATCGCTTCGATTAAAGTCCAGTTGCAATAAGCAGGTAAAATTTCTACGTCTAAATTATCTGAATATATTGTAATATTCATTGCAATTTGTTCTGAACCCCAAATTTTTCCTGAGGATAAAGCTTTTTTTAAATTTTTTTGCCAGATTTTCCAATGAGGAGCACTTTCTTCTAAGCAAAATAATCCAATATTCAAATGGGGTTTAAGGGCAACTTCTCTTGAAACATTCTCTGAGAAACCTGATGATTTAGCGTGTTTATAATTTTGTGATTTTATTCTTGCGAAACTTCCCCACACCCAATCTGCTCTTAAAACTCTTCCGTAAGATCTATCTGCTGATGTTGCTATTGCTAATTTTTTATTCTCACAGCCCTGAAAGTAAAGATCGATTGCATACCAAGAGTTTACCCATGCATCAGCATCTATCCATAAATATTTTTTATAACCTGGAAAATAATTTGGTAAGAATGCTCTAGATACCTGACTTTTCAACCACTCTCTTCCTTTTATCTTAAAACTTGGAACTTCAATATCCCACTCTGCCTTTTTGATTTGAAATACTTTTTTTTCTAATATTTTAATTTGTTCACTAGTTAATCCTGCATCCATAATGCAAATATCTACTGTTTTGCTTTGTTTAAATCTATTAATTGAATCAATTAATTCGTTAAGAAGATTGAAATAATTTGAATCTGCTAATGAGATTATAGTATTTTCCCTCATTATAACACATCTTCATGATGATCAGTGTCATTTGCGATGGCTTTCGCATTTTTTTTAATCGTAAGATAATGCATTGAGCTTATTGGAACCATTAACAAATAAATTACACCTGAAATAATAATAGCATTAAATGTATAAACAAGAATTAAGCCAAAATATAAGATTATTCCAAATAGCAAAAATATTGATGTACTTCTTGGGACAACTATTCTTTTAAAAGAATAGGTTGGTATTTTGCTTATTAATAATATTGAAACAATTATAAACATAACAGGAACAATAATTTGATAATTAAAGCTTAAAAACTGAAATTCACTAATACTTAATATTAAAGGCATTAAAACTAGAACTCCACCTGCGGGAGAAGGAATACCTTCAAAAAAATTATCTTTCCAAGAACTCTCTTCGTTTGATGAAACATTAAACCTTGCAAGTCTAAGAGCAACACAAACAATATAAATTAACGCAATTAACCAACCTGCTCTTCCTGTTTCAGACAGTGCCCAAAAATACATTATAAAAGCTGGGGCAACACCAAAACTTATAACATCAGTAAGAGAGTCTAGCTCTTTTCCAACTTTAGAAGTTCCTTTAATTAACCTTGCAATTCTACCATCTAATCCATCAATAATTGCAGCAATTATAACTGCAATAATTGATAATTCAAATTTACCATCAAATGCAAACTTAATTGAAGTCAATCCAATACATACTCCAACAAGTGTCAAAATATTTGGTAAAATAACTCTTGTTTTTTTACTCGAAACTAATTTAATATTTTTATTTTGAGGCTCCATTAACTTATTTTTTTGCGATTAAAGTTTCGCCAGCTATAGTTTTTTGGTCAACTTTTACTAAAGGAGTATAATTTTCAAAATACATATCAGCTCTACTTCCAAATCTGATCATTCCTATTCTTGAACCTTGTTCTACAAGCTCATCTTTAGAAACCTCTGTTACAATCCGTCTTGCAACAAGTCCTGCTATTTGAACAACAATTATATCTTCTCCATCAGAATTTTTTATTTTATAATAATTTCTCTCATTATCTTCACTTGCCTTATCTAAAGATGCATTAAAAAACTTTCCTGGTTTATAAAGTATCTCAGATATTGCTCCAGAACATGGAGATCTGTTTACATGGCAATCAAATACATCCATAAAAATACTTATTTTTTTCATTTGTTTATTTTCTAAACCTAATTCTTTTGGACCGTTAGTATCCATCACTTGTAATACAACTCCATCAGCTGGACTTGTAAGATAATTTTCGTCGCCAATAGAAATTCTTTCAGGATCCCTAAAAAAATAATAACACCAAAAGGTTAATACCAACCCTATAAACCCAAGAAATCCATTTATAAAATAAAGAATTATAGTTGCGATTGCAAAAATAATAATAAATTTGTAACCTTCATTGTGTATTTTTGGAAATATTTTACTCATTACAAACCTATAATTGATAATTTTGGATTAATATGTATACAAAAAGAATAAATTCAACTATTAAGATATATCGAAAAAATGAGTAAAATTAAGGTTAAAAACCCCATTGTAGAGTTAGATGGCGATGAAATGACCAGAGTTATATGGGACTTCATAAAAAATAAGCTCGTTTTAACTTACCTTGATCTCAAAATTGAGTACTACGATTTGGGAATGGAAAGTAGAGATAAAACAGAAGATAAAATCACAATTGAATGTGCTAATGCAATTAAAAGAAATGGTGTGGGTATTAAGTGTGCAACCATAACACCTGATGAAGCTAGAGTAAGAGAATTTAATCTTAAAAAAATGTGGAGATCTCCAAATGGTACAATAAGAAATATAATTGGAGGAACTGTTTTTAGAGAACCTATAATTTGTAAAAATATTCCAAAACTTGTGCCCTCATGGACAGATCCATTGATCATAGGTAGACATGCTTTTGGTGATCAATACAGAGCAACAGACTTTACAGTGCCCGGTAAAGGTAAGTTAGAAATCAAATGGACTGCTGAAGATGGTTCTGATGAGAGAAAGTATGAGGTCTTTAATTTTCCAGGTCCAGGAATTGCATTATCAATGTATAATTTAGATAAATCAATAGAAGACTTTGCAAGATCTTGCTTTAATTATGGACTAATTAAAAAATGGCCAGTTTATCTTTCTACCAAAAATACAATTTTAAAAAGATACGATGGAAGATTTAAAGATATTTTTGAAGAAGTTTTTGAGAATGAATTTAAAGATAGATTTGATCAAAATAAAATTACTTATGAACATAGATTAATAGATGACATGGTAGCATGTGCAATGAAATGGCATGGAAAATACATTTGGGCATGCAAAAATTATGATGGTGATGTACAATCAGATACAGTTGCTCAAGGATATGGATCTTTAGGTTTAATGACAAGTGTATTGCTTGCTCCAGATGGTAAAACAATGGAGGCTGAAGCTGCACATGGAACAGTAACAAGACATTTTAGGATGCATCAACAAGGTAAAGAAACCTCAACAAATCCTATTGCATCTATTTTTGCATGGACAAGAGGTTTGGCTCATAGAGGAAAATTAGATGGAAATGAGGAATTAATAAAGTTTGCAGAAACTCTAGAAGAAGTATGTGTTGATTGTGTTGAAGAAGGCTCAATGACTAAGGACTTAGCTATTTTAATAGGACCTTCAACAAAGTATTTAACAACTAATCAATTTTTAGATACTTTAGATGGTAAGTTGAGACAAAAACTAAATTAAAGTCTTAATTTTTTCAAAAGCCTCATCAATTTTATCTTTAAATTGGCCTCCTGCTTGTGCAAAATCTTTTCTACCACCACCACCTTTTCCTCCAATAATTTCAGATCCTGTTTTAGCAAATGTGACTGCATCATACTTCTCAATAAGCTCATTTGTTATCCCAACTGCAAGACCTACTTTGTCTTCTAGACTAGCAAAAACTATTACAATTCCTGTGTTTAGCTCTTTTTTTCCAGCATCAACCAATTTTCTTAGCTCTTTAGGTGGAAGATCATCAACTTTTTGAAATCTTACACTTATATTATTAATTTTAACATCTTGAATTATATTTTTTGAATTATTTTCTAAAATTGAACTAAATTTTAATTGCTCTAGTTGTTTTGATAATTCTTTAATTAAAATCTTATTATCTTCATTTTCTATATTTGGTTTACCGCCTAATTTAATTATTTGTTTTGACAAGTCATTAATCATTTTTTCATCTTTTTGTGCAGATAAGTCAGATAATTTTTCTTTATTTTGTAAAAAACTATTTAATTGATTTTCTCTAAGTGCTTCTACTCTTCTAACACCTGCTGCAATTGATGATTGACTAATAATTTTGAATTTTCCAATGTCGCCAGTGTTTCGTACATGGGTACCTCCACATAATTCAGTGGAGAAATATCTTTCTTTCTCATCACCCATGGATAACACTCTAACCTCTTCTCCATATTTTTCTCCAAACAGTGCAAGAGCTCCATCATTTACTGCTTCTTTAGGAGTCATGATCCTTGTTTTAACCTCCGATTTTTTTTGTACCATAGAATTAACGTGATTTTCTATTTTTTCTATTTCCTGGTCTGAAATTGGTTTCATATGGCTAAAATCAAATCTTAATCTATCTGGAGCTACTAATGATCCTTTTTGTGTAACATGAGTGCCTAATACTCTTCTTAAAGACTCATGCAAAAGGTGTGTTGCAGAGTGATAAGCTCTTATATTATTACGTCTATCAATATCAATTTTCATCTCAACATTGTCTTTGATTTTTATACTTCCTGATTTAACTTTGCCGTAATGTACAAATAGATCACCTAATTTTTTTTGGACATCTGTGATCTCGAACTTAAAGTCTCCAGATATTATTTCACCAGTATCTCCTACCTGTCCTCCAGACTCTCCATAAAAAGGAGTTTGATTTAAAATAATAATTCCTTCATCGTTTTCACTCAATTCATTTACTTCTTTGTTGTCTTTTAGTAATGATAAAATAATACCTTCTGCTTGATCAGTCTCATATCCTAGGAATTCTGAAGGACCTAATCTATCTTTTATAGAAAACCAAATATCATCTACCGCACTGTCACCTGAGCCTTTCCAATGTTTCTTAGCAAGTTCTTTGCTTTCTTTCATTAAACTTTGAAATTTATGGTTGTCTATTGTTAATGATTTATTTTTTAAGATGTCTTGTGTCAGGTCTAGTGGAAAACCATAAGTATCATAGAGTTTAAAAGCTACTTCTCCAGGTAATATCTTGTCTATTTTAGTCATTTCCTCATTTAATATTTTAATACCTCTGTCTAAAAGAATTAGAAATTTTTCTTCTTCCATTCTTAATGTTTCTTTAATTAAAGACTCAGCTCTTTCTATTTCTGAGTAATTACCTTTCATCTCATCTTTTAAAGTTTTAAAAATATTATAAAAAATTGGTTCTTTAGAACCAAGCAAGTGGGAATGCCTCATTCCTCTTCTCATAATTCTTCTTAGTACATAACCTCTTCCTTCATTTGATGGCAAAACTCCCTCAGCAATTAAAAATGAACTTGCTCGTAAGTGATCTGCTATTACTCTAAAACTTGCTAAATTATCGTTATTTGGTTCGACTTTTAAAATTTCTGCAGCAGAGTTTATTATTTTTTTAAAATGATCTGTTTCGTAGTTGTCGTGAGTTCCTTGAAGCAATGCAGCAATTCTCTCTAAACCCATTCCAGTATCAACTGATGGTTTTGGCAGATTAATACGCTTATCTTTTGAAATTTGCTCATACTGCATAAAGACTAAATTCCAAATTTCTATAAATCTATCACCATCCTCATTTTTTGTTCCTGGCAATCCACCTTCTAAGTGGTCTCCATGATCATAAAATATTTCTGAACAAGGTCCACAAGGTCCAGTTTCACCCATAGACCAAAAATTATCAGATGTTGCTATCCTTATTATTTTATCTTCACTTAACCCAGCAATTTTTTTCCAGTAATTAAAGGCTTCATCATCGTCGTGGTAGACTGTTACATAAAGCCTGTTCTTATCTAAACCAAATTCTTTTGTTATTAAATTCCACGCAAGTTCAATAGCTCTTTCTTTAAAATAATCACCAAAAGAAAAGTTTCCCAACATTTCAAAAAACGTATGGTGTCTTGGTGTATAGCCAACATTTTCAAGATCGTTATGCTTGCCACCTGCTCTTACACATTTTTGAGATGTTGTAGCTCTTTGATAGTCTCTCTTTTCCAGTCCAGTAAACACATTTTTAAATTGGACCATTCCAGAATTGGCAAACATCAAAGTTGGGTCATTATTTGGGACTAAATTACTAGACTCAACTATTTTATGATCATTTTTTTCAAAATAATCTAAGAATGCTGACCTGATTTCATTTAATGTTTTAGCCATATTTAACCAAAATACAGCATTTTTATATGATGTCTACACTTCTGAAGGGAAAAAAGGCGCCCAATAGAGCGCCTTTTCTTAATAACTAAAAGTTATCTTCTAATTCTTTTTAGTAGGAGCTTCCTCCTCTTTCTTCTGCGCTTCAAGCTTTTCTTCACTTAAAGGATTGCCTTCAATCTTCTTTGAAATTACACCAGCTTTTTCTCTAATAGCCATTTCAATTTCAGCAGCAGCTTTTGGATTTTGTTCAAGGTAAAGTTTAGCATTCTCTCTACCTTGACCAATTTTTTCACCTTTATAAGCGTACCAAGCTCCAGATTTTTCAACAATCTCAGCTTTGGCACCAAGGTCGATTAGTTCCCCTACTTTACTAATTCCTTTTCCATACATTAAGTCGAACTCAACTACTTTAAATGGTGGTGCAACTTTGTTTTTAACAACTTTTACTCTTGTTGTATTTCCAACAATTTGCTCTTTATCTTTTATTGCTCCAATTCTTCTAATATCCATTCTTACTGAAGAATAAAATTTTAAAGAATTACCTCCAGAAGTTGTTTCTGGACTTCCAAACATTACGCCAATTTTCATTCTAATTTGGTTAATAAATATAACCATTGTATTAGTTCTTGATATTGATCCTGTTAATTTTCTAAGAGCTTGAGACATTAGTCTTGCTTGAAGACCAACATGGTGATCTCCCATATCTCCTTCAATTTCTGCTCTTGGAGTTAATGCTGCAACAGAGTCGACTACTAAAACTGACATTGAGCCAGATTTGATTAAAGTATCAGTTATTTCTAATGCTTGTTCACCAGTATCTGGTTGTGAAATAAGCAACTCCTCTGTGTTAACTCCTAATTTCTTTGCATAGACTGGATCCAATGCGTGTTCTGCATCTACAAATCCACAAATTCCACCTGCTTTTTGCGCTTCAGCAACAACTTGTAATGCTAATGTAGTTTTACCAGATGACTCTGGTCCATAAATTTCGACAATTCTGCCTTTTGGTAATCCACCTATTCCAAGTGCCAAGTCTAAACTCAAAGATCCAGTAGAAATGGACTCAATATCCATTGCTTTTTGTTCTCCAAGCTTCATCACAGAGCCTTTTCCAAAGCTGTCTGTTATCTGACTGATTGCTGCATCTAGTGCTTTATTTTTTTCTTTATCTTCCAAATCTTTATCTTTTGTGGATTTCACCACTTTTAAGTTATTTTTAGTCATTTTTTGCCTCGTTTTTTTCATTTATTAACATTCGAATCATGAAAATAAATGTACACATTTTGTTCTCATTAGCAATATTTTTTTAAAATTAGGGCTAGAAGTCCCTATTTATCTAAGTTTTAAGTACTCGCTATTAAGTAAGCCAACTGACTTTATTAATCTGTATTGAGCTAAAAGATAGTTTCTCTCAGCCTCGGCAAGATTTATTTTAGCATTAATTAAATTTGACCTAGATTGTAATACATCAAAGGTCGATCTATTTAAACCACTTTCATATTCAAAGCTAATTCCCTCGTTTGCTATTTCTGCAGCTTTGACTTGTGACTGTACGGCTCTTAAAAAACTCTTTGATGACTCCAATGTCGACCAAGCGGCCGTTACTGACTGCGTATTATTTCTATAAGCATTTTCAAGTAATAATTTTTTCATACCTTTAACTTGAAGATTTTTATTAACATTAGATCTATTTTTTCCACCAAACTGAAAAGGCCAACTTACCGTTGCTTGAAGAACATCTTTTTCTCTTTGGTCATAAGTTGCACTCAAATCGTCAACATAAGTTCTCTCTAACGATAGCTTTGCGGTCGGTGATAGATCTGAACGAGCAATCTTAACATCTAATTCAGATTGTCCATATTCAATATCTGCGATGATAAGTTCAGGGCTTTTTTGTTCAGAGGTTTTTTTTGCTTCAACTAAACTTGATGGAATTGAAACATCTGCATTATATATTTTTTTCAATTTTTCGTTATTATTAATTGGTCCTATAATATTTTCATAAGCTAGCTTGCTGGTTACTATACTATTTTGTGCTCCTATGTATCCTGCTTGAGCACCAGCTAAAGATGATTGCGATTGAGCTAAATCAGTTGCTGTTATTTGAGCTCTTGAGAGTCTTGCGTTATCAATTTCAAATTGTCTCTGTAGTAGATTTACATTTTCTTCATTTATACTTAGTTTTTCATAAGCTAGGATTAAGCCTGTGTAAGCCTCAATAGCTTTTAAAAATACATCTTGTTCTTTTTTAATAAGTTGTGCTTCGGACAAATTTAATCCTAATTTACTTTTTTCATATTTGGTATCACGTCCACTACCATCTAAAAGTGTTTGCTCTAGCTTCACTGAAGATGTCATAGGATTTGTATTAGTTATTGAAGCATCAGTACCATTTTGATTTGTAAGTTTGTTGGTATCTTCAAAACTTTTGGTACCCGTAAGAGTTAAAGTTGGGAAAAAGTCGCTTTTAGAAATATTTAAAACTTCTTTTTGAACTTCTAAATTTTTTCTCTCTGCTTTAAGCTCCAAGTTATTTTCATAAGTCTGTTTTAGTGCATCATTTAAAGTTACTGCACTAACTGGTAAAGTAAAAATTGTTAAACAAAATATGGTTAAGAATATTTTTTTCATCGATTATATTTTATGGATTTAATTTGGTGATTTCTATTTAAATTTAATACAATTGAAGAATATTTTGGAGCAAATTTGAACATATTTTGTGTGACTCTTTGGTAAGTCTGCATAAATGTTAATACCTCATTTTTGCTCATAACCTTACTATTTGCTTTATATTTTGAGTTTAACTTTAGTAACGCCTCCTGTTTAAGTCTCCAACTCTGCAATAATTTGAAACTACCAGCTTTTAAAAATAACAAACAGTTCAATTTAGAAAATAATTTCTTATATTTTGTTTGTAATTGATGATTTACATATTTTCTCCATCTTAAATTTTTGTCTTCTTTTCTTTCAAGAGAATTAATTGATTTTTTTAATGTTATATTTTTTTCTGCTCTAGCTCCTACACACCATCCCTCAAAGATTATAACATCTGGTACCTTTTTAACTAGATACCAAGACTTTCTTTTTAATCTATCATCTATTGCCTTATTAAATTTAGGGAGTCTTTGTTGAATAAATCTCTTACTCTTTGTTTTTTTTAAAAGATCAAATATAAAATTTATGTCGTGAGTACCTGGAACACCCCTAGTCATTAACAAGGGATGAATTTTTTTCGACAATTTTACTCTATCTTTTCGAGTTTTATACAAATCGTCAATTGAGATTTTAAAAACATTTAACTTAAAATATTTTATTAGAATGATTCTTAGAATAGAACTAATTGTTGTTTTACCTGTACCCTGACCTCCTGCTAAGCCTATTAAGTAAGGTTTAGATTCTTTTGTTCTATTTGAAATCCAGAAACTAATCGGAATTAGAAAAGATTTTATCATCTTTTCTTTATTTTTGAATTTTTCTTTTGATGTTTCTTGAGATCTTATAAATTTAAAACAATCCCTACTAACTTTTCTATAACACTCAGTAATTGATTGCATAAAAATTTATTGTTTTTGATCTAAGGGATGATTTTTGCCATCATTCACTGGCACATCTTCAATTTCAAATGGTTCCACACCTTCTATGCAAGCAATGTTTACACCAAATATTTTTGGATTACTTCTAGGTCTATTATGAGTGTGAATTCCACAAATTGAGCAAAAGTAGTGTTTGGCTGTATTAGTATAAAACTGATAAAGTGATAACTTATCTTCTCCTTTAGTAAGTTTAAAATCATCAGGACCAAGTACACCTATAATATAACCTTTTTTTTTGCATATTGAACAATTGCAACGCATGATTTTTTCAATACCACCCAAAGGCATCTTAACTTCTGCTTCTATCGCACCACAATGACATGATAATTTTTTCATTTTTTAATCTCCTAAAAATTTATCTTTTATTATTTTTTAAATAACTTTTATATCTTTCGTAACTTTCTTTTGGCCAAGTATTTTTTAAATCATACATTTTTTCAAAACAATTTGCATCATCAGTAAGTTTTAACCATGGATCTTTATCTTTTGTAAATATATGCGCTTCAGGAGGAAAGTTTTCGGAATTATCTAAAGTTTTAGTTCTAACTGTAGATCGACCAACCGCCGTGGCATAATCTGTATAAATATAAGTACCACATTTGTTACAAAAATAAGCTCTTGAGGTGGCTCCACTACCTGTTTTAAGTTCAGTTGACGAAATATCACCCTCTATAATTAATGTATTGTCTAGAACGCTTGTATTAATAACATAAGAAGACCCAGTTATAATTTTACAATCTTTGCAATGGCAAGCTTGGGTGAATAGAGGTTTTTCTGTAATTGTATATTTAACTTGCCCGCATATACATCCGCCAGTTAAGTTTTTATTTTTTTCCATTTTAATATTTAACCTATTTGTGGTTAAAGTTATCCACATGTATACAATATGTGGTTTCGATGTTCACGTTTTGATTCACTTTTGATTCAGTTACAGACTCAAAATACAACCTAATTGACACTACTGAACAACTTAGGTATTAATTAGAACAAAATAAGAACATTTATGAAGCTAACTATACCTTACTATTTACATAAAGCTGGCGCAGGTTTTCCATCCCCTGCTACGGATTATATTGAGGAAGACATCGATTTAAATGTTCATTTAATCAAAAATGTTCCAGCAACCTTCATCATAAGAGTTCAAGGAAAATCAATGGTAGATGTTGGAATTAATGATGGGGATCTATTAGTTGTTGATAAAAGTTTAACACCAAAAAACTTCTCAACAGTTATTGCAAATGTTCATGACGAACTAGTTGTTAAAAGTTTGGTTCAAGAAAGAGATAAAAAATTTTTAACATCAGGTTCGAAGGAATTTACAGATCGAATTTTAATTAACGAAGATGAAGATATATTTATTTGGGGAGTTGTAACTTATGTCATCCATTCAGTATACTAAAAAAATAGCACTTATTGATTGTAATTCTTTTTATGTTTCTTGTGAAAGATTATTCAATCCTAAAATAAGAAAAAAGCCTGTTGTAGTTTTATCTAATAATGATGGTTGTATAATTTCAAGATCAACTGAGGCAAAAGCTTTAGGTATTAAAATGGGAGAGCCTTATTTTAAAGCAAAAGATATTATTATTAAAAATAAGGTTAATGTTTTTTCTTCTAATTATTCTTTATATGGAGATTTATCTAGAAGAGTAATGAGAACACTGAAAAGATTTAATTCTGCCATTGAAGTTTATTCTATCGATGAAGCATTTCTAGATTTGTCAAATTTTCCAGATAATGAGGTTGAAAGAGTTGGAAAAGAAATTAGAGAAACAGTTTTAAAGTGGACAGGTATTCCAACTAGTATTGGTATTGCTAAAACAAAAACTTTAAGCAAAGTTGCAAATCATATTGCAAAGAAAAAAAAATCAGGTGTAACAAGTTTGATAGGAATTGAAAATATTGATCCAATATTAGAAAAAGTTGAAATTAATGATGTATGGGGTGTGGGAAGACAGTTAACAAAATTTTATCATAAAAATGGAATTTATAATGCAAAACAACTAAAAAATAAATCTAATACGTGGATAAAGAAAAACTCTAATGTTTTGGGTTCAAGAACTGCAATGGAACTAAGAGGAGTTCCTTGTATTGATTTAGAGACAACACAAACAAAAAGAAAAAGCTGTGTTGTATCTCGTTCTTTTGGCCAAAGAATTGAAAAATATCAAGAATTAAAAGAAGCAGTTGCAAATTATTGTTTGAATGCATCTGAGAAAATTAGATCTGAGTCTTTGATTGCAAAATCAATTACTGTTTTTGTTAGAACAAGTCCTTTTCAAAGTAGATTTGGGTATTATTCAAACTCAAAAACGATAGATTTTGCAATTTCAACAAATAATAGTATTGAAATAGTTAAAACTGCTTTAGTTGCTTTAGACTCTATTTTTAAAAATGGCTACCGTTATCAAAAAGCAGGTGTGATGCTTACTGGTTTATCTAATGAAGATCGTAGTAAGAACCTATTTTATTCTGAAAAAGATGAGAAAATTAAGGGTTTAATGAAATCTATTGATAATACTAACTACCGGTACGGAAGATCTACGTTAAGTCTTGCTAGCGCTGGTGTTCAAAAAAGATGGAATATGAGAAGAGAGCATTCTTCCAAAATAGATACTGCAGACTTTTACTTACTGCCTACGATTAGAGCTTAGTTCAAAAACATTAAAATAATCTTAATATTTTCAATTATTTGCTACAGCATTATAAATGCAACCTATTCCTATTCCAATTTGTAAACCATTTTTTAAACTTGAACTATCTACCAATACATTCTTAAACCAGTTAGAAATTTCGTGGTCAGGATATCTCACTTGAAAAATATGAAACCATCCAGATGCATACCCTTGCCTATTTATTTTTCTGAATACCTGATTTCCATTTGATGGTTGAGAATTATATTTTTTTTTTGCCCAAGGTTCTATAGACATAGGATCCAGATAGCCCTCGTAAAATATCTGAACAGCTTTTAATAATTTTGTTTCCATATTTTTAGGCAGATCTAAATTTGCTGCATAAGCCATTTCAATAGCTATAAATAACTCAGCTAAAGATTGATTATGATAGTGAAGAGCTCTATTTCCACGTGTTGTTCTATCTTTAAAACTTCCATCTTTTAAAAGTTCTTTATTCATTCCTTTTAATACTTTTTTAATGTTATTTTTGTATTTTTTATGTTGCGAATGTTTAATAAATACATTTGGAAATGACCAACCACCTTGGTGACCATAAAAATCATTAATTGATTGATTGGGTATTCTTTTGTAAAAACTTTTAAACCATTTATTTATAATTTTATGTCGATTATCTTCAATTTTAAATCCTTTAAAATAAAAATCATAAATATAATTTAAATTCAGTATTGTAAATAATGTGCTAGCATCATCAAATTTAATTGCTAAATCTTGTCCATCCTTATCTTTCCACATACTTTTGCAATCTTTTGATTTGAGATTTTTTTGTTTATCACTAGAGTAACATGGCTTAGTTTTAGTAAGTGCATTATTCGAAGCCCATATAAATAATTTATCAAAAAGTCTTTCTTTTAATATTTGATCATCTGTAGCTGACATAAAAATAGTTGCTTTACTAAATTGTTGGAAAACATCTTCAAAATGTCCACCTTCAACCTCATCAATGTTATCCATTCGAGAATTAAATCCTTTAATTCTTTGAGGTAGATCTTTATCGATTATATCAAAACGTGTCTTATATTTATTAAATTCACAATATTTAATTTTATGTTCTTTACTCAAAGAATTATAAGTTTGTAAAATATTATTTGGAACAAAAACATTCTCACTTAACTGATTGGCGTAAGAAGAGGAATAAAAAAAATAAACAATTAAGAAAACTAAAATTTTTCTCATATCTTAAATTTATATTTTACTAAATGTAGATTTTTTTTTATTCTTTAATGATAAATTATTGTAATTATAAGTTGTAGTGCCTGTATCTCCAATTCGATAAATTCCTATTTTTATATAAGGTTTATTAGGACCATAAGGTCCATCTGTTTTTTTTGAAGATATGGGTACATCATAATGCTGTAATATAAATTCATCATCTAAGTAATATTTAACAGATAAATATTTTGATTTTTTTTGATAATCAATTTCTGCCCTAAATTTATAAATTTTACCTAATTCTAAAGTTATATAATTGTGCATTTTACAATTATCGTCAGAACATTCTCCTTTTGGAAACTTGTGAATTATACTCCACTTACCATTTAATCCAATCCACGAAGGTGGTGCACCACTATTTCTACCATCATGAATTTGAAAAATAGTAGTCCTTTTTGATGGAGCGCCTTCTATTAATAAATCTGTTTCAAATATTGAGTGACCAATTGGTAGTTTATGAGTAACTTCTTGTCTTCCTGAGTAAGGATATCCTCCTGAGGACTTTTTATCATTTTTACATTTACCAATATCACCTTTATCTAACTTAAATGTTATATTTTTAACTTTAAACTCATTTTTGTTGTAACTTTTTTTTGACTTTCCATTCACAACAAGCGCTTCTTTATCAACTATACCACACGAAACTTTCCATTTATTTTTATTTTTCCATTCTCCAGCATTTGCAGGAACATTAATAGTAATTACAATAATCAAAAATAACAAAAAACTTTTCATATATTTTTTAAAATTTACCAACTACACTTTCATAGTGCACATAGCATGCATTATTCTCTTGGTCAGAAAAATTAGTGAATTTTTCCATACACTTACTTAAACCCTCTTTAGCTGCTCCAGCTTTGCTATATCCTATATACTTTAAAAGATATTTATCGTTATTTTTATTTTTAATTATTGCTAAAAAATTACCTTTCATTTCCTCAAATTTTATTTCTTCAGGAACAACTTTAGAAGTGATTCTTTTTATTTTTTTTGAGCCCTCTGGCATGTATTCTGAATCACGGATTTTATATTTATATTTCGATCTTGCTATTTTATCTTTAGATTTATAATCACATTTTTCTTTATCCATGATTTTTTTGCAATCTTTGCTTATAATATATTCTTTAATGGATAAAGTTGAAGGTTCAGTTATATTTGGATCTTGATTAGAATCCCAATATCTATACAGACCAATTTTAAAAGCTATACCCCCAGTTTTGTCTAAAATCATGTTCGGTCCATAAAATTCGATTACTTTTTCATCGTTTAACCACATTATAAATTCTCCATCATCTTTTTTAGATGGTTTAATTTTAAACAGTGCAGTGCTGTATTCTTTTTTAAATGCAGTTAAACTTCCTAAATCAAATTTATACATCTTTTGTTTAAATCTATTTGCTACAGGGTCAATATCTGTCCAGTAAACTTCCTCTATTTGTTTATAATAAAATTGCATTCTATTGGGAAGATCGTCCTCATCGGTGGTGTACATAATTTGCATTGAGGGATAAATTATTTCACCGCCTTTTTTTGTTCCAACCACTTGCCAAATATTAGCACTATGATTTTGACCAGCATTTAATTTAAAAGTATATTTTAAGTAAACTTCCTTACCAAGTTTGTGATAATTTTTCTTTTTAGTAACAAATTCCCACCTTTGTGCCTGGTCATCTGAAAGATCCCAGTCTTCAGGATGTCCTTTCATACTATAATCAAGGGTAATTTCTACAGCTTCCTCATCTGTATTGTAATTAAGTATTTGCTTATGTTTTGTCAAAGAGTCATATGCAAGACTCATTTTTTTCTTTGCTTCCTCACCAAGAATATCTTTTTTAAATTTTTTCAAAGCATCAACCTTTTCTGCAAAAACGTTTGTGTTTAAGAAAAATATTAAAGAAAATATAATTATTAAAAATTTTTTCATTTGTATATTTTAGTTAAGTTTTAAATTTTTTATTGAACCATCTTTATAAGTAAATTCTACTTCTTTTTTTGAAATAGATTTTATTGATGTAAAACCATCATATTCAGTAATAAATTCGTTTAATTTTTTTCTATTTTTCTTCGACATTTTTTTACCTGGAGCGTTTACGCCAACATCAATAATTATTTCAGCTCCATTTAAAAAGGCATTTACGTATGCTTTTATTGGAGGACCACAAGTCATGGCTTCCGTAAGCCATATTGGCTTATCAACATCAACACTTTCTAATAAATCAGCAAATTCATCTACCCATAGCTCTTTATCACACTGTCCATCTGGACCGCTTATATGGTGAATGTTTGCAATATCAAAGTGATCCTTAATTTTTGGCAAAGCTGATTTCCAGTATTTTTTATTTTCTGGAAACATTCCTGCAGCTCCGGCCATAACAATTACTGCATCAGGTTGCTGTTCTTTAATTACTTTCGATGAAAAATTAAAAATTTCAATAAAATCCTCCTCGCTTCCTTTAAAAAACATATCAAACTCAGGTTCATTCATTATGTCCCAATATATAATTGGTTTTGTTAATCCAGGCATATCATTCGAACCATCTCCATCATATCGATCCACCAATTTTATAAGAAACGTTTTATAATCCTCCATTGAACATGGTTTACTTAAATACTTTGTAAAATGTTTTCCAAATGGACTTCTGGCTTTTTTTCTTTTACAAGATTTTTGATCCCAATTTGTATGAGGCCAGATGGTTGCTAAAATTGTTTGGTTGTGATCTTGTGCATATACTACGTATTTATCTACATCTTCCCAAAAAAATTTACCCTTTTCACTTTCTATGTGATTCCAAACAAAAGGTCCTGGATGAGGTCTAACCCATTGTCCATCTTTACCACGCATTTTTTTATCTCTCATTTCGGTTAATTCGCCAAATCTAGATTGGGAATTTGCAAAATTTGTTAATAATAAAAATGATAATAAAATTGTTAATAATTTTTTCATTAATTAATTATTTTGATTTCTGGTAAAGGTTTTGTCCATTTAATTGATTTAGAAATTTTTTTTCCGTATGTAGGCATCCTGTTACTACTTTTTCTAAAACTTACATAAGAAACAGAGTCTTTATTTTCTGATACATAAGAACATTTATCTTGATCTAAAATTTCTTCACATTTATTACTAAAGCCAAATTCTTTCACTGTCAGAGACTGTGTTGGTGTTTCACTTAAAAAGGCATCTTTTAACCATCTGTAGAAACCCCATTTAAATGTATAACCATCACCTATAGTAAAATTAGGACCGTAAACTTCAAAGATTTTTTTATTACCCAACCAAGCAATTATTTCTCCATTATCTTTCTTCGAAGCTAAAATTTTAAAACTTAAAGTTCTGTAGTCATTAAAATGGGAGACTTTACCCAACTCAAATTTATAACCAATCTTATCAAAATTAGAATTTTCTGGATCTCCTTTTAAATAGAAAACTTCTTTAGTGAAGTTCAATTGATGTACAATTTTATCTCCATAAAATTGTGTTTTCATCCAAGGTAAAAGTCTTGAATTACCTTTATTGGCAATAACTTGAAAAAAACTTCCACCTACTGCAGGATGTGTAGGAAAGTCGTTCAACTTAAACGTATATTTTATATATACAGGTTTCTTAAATTTCCTTGGTTTTTTCTTATTTGCCGTTTCCCATCTTTGATTTCTTTCACCTGTCCTTTCCCAGTCATTTTTGTGCCCTTTAAACTTTGTATCGAGTGTAATTTTAATTGCTTTCCCATCTGCATCTTCAAAAATAGATAGTGCCTTTTTTTTTGATATCGATCTAGTATCATTTTTCATTTCTGATTTTGCTTTACCAATCAAAATTTCTTTTTTTAAAAACTTATATGGATTTTCAGAAGCGTGGGAATATGTTGAGACTAAAGTAAGAGATAATAAAATTAAAAAGAGTTTTTTTGTCATACTTTAAATAATTTATCTGATAAATTTTGAAGTTTATCTCCCCAGAAAACCTCTTTTTGAATTCTTTTGAAATCAATATCAAAAACAGAAGACATGGCTGATGCATAAACAGATCTAGCATCAATTGTGGAATTTAAGTCTCTTCCCTCAAATAATTCTTTTCTCTTAAGTCCTGGCCAATCGGTATAAACTTGTGATTTTTTTAATAAACCACCTGCCATAAAAATTGCAGACCCATAGCCATGTTCTGTGCCACGTCCTCCATTTTGCTCTATAGTTCTGCCAAATTCAGTTAGAGTTAAAACTAAAGTATTTTCAATTTCTGATCCTAGACCTTTTTCTAAACTTTTAAAAATTGAATCCATTTCAATTAAGCTATCTGAGTGAGAACCATTCACTCCTCCTTGTGCAGCATGTGTATCAAAACCATCTACCTCAAAAACAGCAACTCTTGGACCATTTATTTTTTTTAATTCTAAACCTGCTTTTAATGCTAAAGATGAATTTTTCCTAGACATTGATGTCCCACTACTACTCATCATTGATCTGTTAGCAATTATTTCCATCATGTTGGCTAAGTCATGTTCAGATTTTTCTGCATAAATTGATTTTAAAAGTTGTAAGAGTTCTGTTCTTGGAAGTCTTTTTTTTGAAGGATAGAAATTATCATTACTTGGAATACCTCTAAGAAGTAAAGGCATTGGTAGTGCTAGTGCAAGACCATCACCTTTTAATTCTGCTAATTTCATTCCTCTACCTAACCAGCCAGTTTTTATCGCATACGGTATATGACCTCCGGTTTCCATTAAATTTTGCCCATCAAAATGCGATCTTTTAGTGTACGGAATATTGGTTGCGTGAACAACTGCTCCGAGGTTCTTTTGCCATAAATTGTGAAAATTTTTTAATTTAGGATGAAGAGCAAAATCAGAGTTTAATTTAATTGTTTGATCTAAAATTAAATCTTTTCTTTGTTTTTCGAAATTTTTGTCACCAATTATTGGGACAGCGCACAAACCGTCCATTCCACCTCTTAACATTATAAGTACAAGATTTTTTTTCTTATTTGTGTTTGCAAAAAGGGGAAAATTAAAACCAGCCAGAAATAATGTGGCAGTTGAGCCTTTTAAAAAATTTCTTCTTGATATTTTCATGATTTTAATGTCTCCGGTAAATTAAATAGTATTACATGTTTATTTGAAAGGTCTCCCTGCTGATTTATGGTTTTAAGAATTTCATTTGGATTATCATAATTTTTTTCAATCATTTCCTCATAAAATTCATTTGTCTGAGATTTTCTATTTTTTTTGAAGTATGCTTCTTTAGCATAAACTAGTCTTCTAATTAATAATTCAGGTGACATCCAATCATCAGACACATCTGACCATCCATTAGGTTGTTTTGCTAAATATGGATGATGGCCAAGTTCTCTTAATAAATATTCTAATGATCTTTGCTCATGTGTTGGTTTTAGACCTAAAGTATATAAATCCATCAATTTTGGCGTTGGTACTAATTCCACATCAGACATTTTACTCATTATTAAAAGCCAATTTTCTGGATTTTGAAATTTATTATATTTTTCAGAATAGTTGAAAGCAACTTCTACCGCCGCTTTATGAACATCTGGTAAAAAACCATCTGATTTTTCCCAGGCTTTAATAATTGGTTCCATCATTTCTTTTGTTGGATTGTCGGTTATAAAATACCTGCAAAGCTTCTTTGCAATGAATTCTCTACAAGATGGATGATTTACTAGATCAGTGATTACTTCTGATAAACTCTTTCTTCCTGATTTATATTTTTTACCTAAAATTCTTTTAGTGCCTGGTTGATGATATTCACCATTGAAATGCACATCTCCAGTTTCTAATCTTTTTTTTCCCCAGTTAGGTCTCCATCCACTCATTACATATGCCATTTGAATAACATCTTCTTGAGTATAGCCACATTCAGGTGAAACAGTGTGAAGCTCTAACAATTCCCTTGCGTGGTTTTCATTTACACCAACTTTTCTTCCCTTTTCTTTAGCCCATTGTGCTTCTTGGCTTTTAGGTCCAACATTATCATTATTATCTAAATGATGAATCATAGTCCAAGCTACTGTTGCTTCTTGAACCATTTTTTCAAAATTTTGATTCATGTTGGCTCTAATAATTTCTCTTTGATAAGCACCAGTTGTATATTGTGCTAAAAAATCTTTTTCACTGATTGCAAAGTGGTTTCCCCAAAAATACCAAAGCTTAGCTAAAACAGGTGTTTTACTTTTTAAAGCCTCAGAGTGTCTAATGCAAAGTTCAAGGTTCCACCAAAATTTTTGCCCTGTTACATGTCGTAATTTATTTTTTTCTCGCTTATATCCTTCTTTGTCATTTTTAAATTTTTTTCTTAAAACTTTCCTATCTCCATAAACGTAATCTCTATAATATTTTCTAAGTTCTTTTTCTGGTAAAATTTTTCCCTTCCAAGAAAATTCAGGAATGTCATTCAATTGATTTGTTGCCCATTTTAATGGGTCAGAGGGTGTCTTATCGTCTGATCCAAGTCCAAATGCTACTTTACGATAAAAATTTTTCATAAATTATTTTAAAATAAACTATTTCAAAGTGTCAATATCTGAAATATTTGTTAAAGAATTATTAAATTCTGTCATATTTTCTCTTCCTGATATTTTTAATATTATTAATCCAAAAATAATGATTACAGCTAGTGGTATTGCTGTAATTACACTTATATAATCAGCAATAATTATTAAATATATCGCATAAAATGCTATCGATCTAAAGATTACCCCAGTTTTAAATACAGCAATAATTGCTAAAGAATGCTTTATCAAATTTAAAAAGCTCATTTTTGAAGGGCCAAAGTATCTTGTGCCTCTTATTGATGGAGATTTAATTAAATTATTTTCAGTTTTTGCCAAAGAACCAGAAAAACTACTCCAAGTTGCTTTCTCTTCGATTAATTTTTTAACAGTTTGTTTTGTAAGGCAAGTGAAATTTCCAAATTTTATAAATTTTCCTGTAAATGTATAAGTAATTATTTTGTGAAAAAAATAACAGATTTTAAAAATAAAACCTTCTGATCTTTTTACTCTTTCTCCAACAATACTGTGATTAGGATTGTCTTTAATCTTTTCTTCAAAGTTGCTTATCTCTTCAGGTCTATCTTCTCCATCGCCATCCATTGGAATTACATAATCAAAATCTTCATTTTCTGAAATATGTTTAAGACCTGCTGCAATACAACGTGCATGTCCTTTATTATTTCTCATATTTATTAATTTTAGTGATTTAATATTATTTAAATTTTTGGTTTCTAAAATTTTTTCCTCAGTGGAAGCATCATTCACTACTATTACTGAAAATGCTGCTTTAAGCTCAGAAATATTAATATCAATTTCTTCAATTAATTTTGATGCAGACTTAAAGTCATTAAAGACTGGAATTAGAATTACTATTTTCATTAACTTACTGAGCCTATCAGTCTAAATAGAGAAGCAAAAAAACCATATCCTGATAGTTCAATTAAAACAACAATTCCAATAATGAATAAAAGTCTCTTGTTTTTTTGGTTTAGTTGAAATTTCATTTATATATTAAGCATTTCATATCTTTGTTGCACAATTGGACTTCATTTGAACTATAAATCCATTTTGGTCTTTCTGGAAGATGGTAAGATATATTTCCTGCAATCCACTCATTACCTTTAATATATTCCATTTTTCCAAGGTCCTCGCCTTCAGTTTCAAAAAAAACTTTAGCCTGCTTTGCTAAATTTTTACCCTCAAAATCAGTTCTTTTATCAGTTTTAGTAGCTGAAACATAAGAATACAAAATTGGAGATAATAAGAATAATATCAAAAAGATTGAAGAAAACGTTCTCATTTTTTCAAAATTAATTTCTGATTTTAAAATATAAACAAATAACAGGCCAAAGCTTATGTAAAATGGCGTCATCCACATAGTTCTAATTTTTACACCCATAGTAAATGATGTAAGAAAAATAAAAAAAATTGGAATTAAATTAATTGATAATAAAAACAAAAGCTTTTCGTCGTTTAAATTAATATTTATTTTAAATTTTTTCACTAAAACAAAAATCATTAGTAAAAACGGCAATAATATACCAATTTGCTTTCCTAAAAATATCATAGGATGTTTTAAGTGGTTTAAAATACTTGCATCTTCTGATCCAGTCCTTAGAAGTCCATAAGTAATAGTTACATAATCATTCTCAGTTAACCAAATAATGTGTGGTAATAAAATTATGATAAAGGGAACAAAAGAAACTAGACACTTGTAATTCAATCTTTTTGTATAAATCATATAAATTAAAAGTACATCTATCGCTAAACCTAAATAGACAAATAAATATTTAGATAGAAATCCAAATCCAGCAAATAGACCAAGTAATAACCAATCTAATATTTTGTTATTCTTAATTCCTCTCCATAGATAAAAAACTGAAAGAGACCAAAAAGGAATTAAACAAATATTTACATTAAATTCAGGTGTAGTGAAGTTATAGAAATATATTCCCTCTAATAACAAAACAGATAGTAAACAATAAATTTTGTTATCAAAAAAATCTTCAGCTAACTTGAAAATTACAATGAATGAAACAACAATACAAATTTGACTTAAAAAATAATAAGCCCAGTCTTGAGGTCCAAATATTTGATATACTATTTCAGGCAAAAAGGCACTAATCGGAGGATGCTTATTAAATCCCCAATCTAAATTACTTCCCCATGCCAAAGCTTCGATAGTATCAAGAGGTAAATTGTTATTTGTTAAACTTGGAACCAATGTCCAGATGAACAAGTGAGCTGTAACAAAAATATAAAATAAATTACTTATATTCTTTTTATAAATAGCCATTTTTATTAATTTATACAATTAATCCATTCTTGACACTCAATAAATGATGAATATATTCACCAGATTTATAAATTTGAGTATGGTTAAAATCTCTAAAAAATATATTCCAAAAGAAACTGAAAAGTATATGTGTGCAAAACACCTTGCATATTTCAAACAAAAATTGATGGAGTGGAAAAAAGATCTTAAGAGAACAAATAATGAAGCAATATTTAACGCTTCAATGGATGACAATAGTGCATCTGCAGATATTGTCGATCAAGCAAGCTCTTACACTGAAAAAAATGTTGAAATGAGAGCAATTAATAGACAAATAAAATTAATTTCTAAGATTGATGGTGCTTTAAAAAAAATTCAAGATGGAACCTATGGATTTTGTGAAGATACAGCAGAACCAATTGGTCTTAAAAGATTAATGGCAAGACCAGTTGCAACTTTATGCATAGCAGCACAAGAGAAACAAGAAAAAGAAGAAAAAGTTTACGCTGATATTTAAGGGTAATCTATTTCAGCATCTTTATTTAATACTTTAAATCCTTTTATTACTGCTGGACGTTTAGCTATGTCAACATACCATCTAGATAAACCTTTAAAATTTTCTAATCCAATATCATGTCTTTTATGCCTTGCAATCCAAGACCATGTTGCGATATCTGCAATTGAATACTCTTTGCCTGCTAAATAATCACTAGCAGAAAGTCTTGCTTCCAAATCCTCGTATAGTTTTCTTGTAATTTTAAAGTATCTTTCTTCTCCCCACTCACTTTTACCTTGATGATAATAATGAAACTGATGATGTTGTCCTATCATTGGACCAATCAAACCCATTTGGGCCATTAACCATTGATTTATCTCTAATCTATTCTCTTCAGGATAAAACATTTTACTTTTTTCACCTAGATACATTAGTATTGCTCCTGACTCGAAGATTGAATTATTATTTTCGTGGTCGGTTATTACTGGAATTTTATTAAATGGACTAATTTTTTTGAATTCTGCTTTATGTTGCTCACCTTCAGATAAATTTACCTTTGTAACTTTATAATCTAGTTTTATTTCTTCAAGCATGATACTTATTTTCCAACCGTTAGGAGTATCGGCAGTAAATAATTCAATCACTATTTTACACCCAGTCTGTCTTTAATAGTATTTGATGCTGTCGTAAATTCAAATCTGTATTTTTCATTAGGTCTTGCATATTTAAAGCACCCTCGTGCAGCTAAAGCACCTTCATGAAAACCTGACAATATTAATTTAAGTTTTCCTGGGTAAGTACATATATCGCCAATAGCAAATATACCTTTCTTATTAGTTTCAAAGTTTTCAGTATTAACTGGGATTGCTTTTTTATCTAGATTAAGGCCCCATTCTGCAATTGGACCAAGTTGCATTATCAAACCAAAGAAACCCAAAACATAATCTGCTTTTAATATTTTACTCTCCCCTTCTTCACTTTTAATTTCTACTTCTTCTAAAGATCCATTTCCTTTGACATCTTTAATTGAGTATTTAGTAAACAAACTAATTATATTTTTTTCACTTAATTCTTTTATTTTTTGAACACTCGCAGGTGCACCTCTAAATTCATCTCTTCTATGAATAAGTGAAACTTTAGAAGTACTAGATAGTTCAATTGCCCAGTCCAGTGCACTATCTCCACCACCAAATATAGCTACAGACTTATCTTTAAAAATTGTTTTGTCTTTAATTGAATACAAAACTGAAGTTCCATGAAACTTTTCTGCACTCTTTGTCGGAAACTTTCTTGGTTCAAATGATCCAACACCTCCAGCAATTACAACATTTGGAGTTTGGAATTTTTTTCCACTAGTTGTTGTAACAATCCAATTATCGTTTTGATTTGTAAGTTCTTGAACTCTTTCGTTTAAGTGAAAATTAAATTTAAATGGTTTGATTTGTTCTATTAAATTGTTTGTAAGTTCTTCTCCTGTACACTCTGGAACTGCAGGAATATCATAAATTGGTTTGTCTGGATAAAGTTCAATACATTGACCACCGATTTTATCCAGGTTATCAACTATTTCACATTTCAATCCAATAATTCCAAGTTGATGTGCGCAAAATAATCCTGTTGGACCTGCGCCAACTATAACAACGTCAGTTTTTTTCATTAAACTTGTTTCTCCGGCATATAAACACTTAGACCATCTAAGTCATCTGAAACCATAATTTGACAACTTAATCTACTTTTTGAATTCGGTTCATAAGCTTGGTCTAACATATCATCTTCGCCCATTTCTTTTTTTGGTAATTTATTATACCAATCCTCTTTGACATAAACATGGCACGTAGCACAAGACATGCTCCCTCCACAATCTGCATCTATACCAGGGATGTCATTTTGAACAGCACCTTCCATGACTGTAAGCCCATTTTGGACCTCAACTGTGTGCTCTTTTCCGTTATGTTCGATATATTTGATTTTAGCCATTGCTTTTATATAAGCACAAAAAAAAATAGGGCAAGTAATCAAACTTGCCCTATTTTATATTTCGTAACTAATTGTTACTACGCTCTTCTTGTAGAGTTAGATACTGCACAAGACCAGATAATTAAACCAAATGCGATTTTATTAACAAAGTCTGCTAAGTTATAGATAACGTTTAACGCGTTACCATCTATTCCACCTGTTAGGTAACCAAAAATGTAACCTAATGGGTAAATAGCCCAACCTACAGTAACAATCATTCTTAAAGCTCCAAATGCAGTTACTAAAGATTTATTTCCAGATTTAGCAGCAACTTTTCCTGCTTCTCCTGAAAAGATTTCATAAAGAATGTAAATCCATCCAGCCATACCGATTATGAAACCTAGTGTAGCGTTAATGAATCCAGCTTCTCCAAGATATCCACCTATTAACATAACTAGCGAACCAATTAAGATTCTCCAGAATATGTTTGTGTCAACTTTTCGTACTGCTGAAAGAATTAAGTAAAATTCTACTAGCTGTAGTGGTACAGTTATTAACCAGTCAATGTATCTGTAAACAGTTGGAGTATCACCTGTTTCGATCCAAACTGCTCTCATGTACATATAGTGAATAAACGCTATACCTGTTACTAATCCAGCTACGTTTACTGATTTTCTCCATTGTGAACTGACGTTAGCCTGTTCCATAAAGAAAAACGCTGTAGCTGCTAACATACCCATTGATATTAACCAAAACGAAATACCTACGAAATCGTCTGTAGCTAAAAAGGCTGTTGCTGCGTTAGCTGCTGTAGTTGCTCCGAAAAGCACTGCCGCTAATGCTAACATTTTCATTGTCTTCATAAAAAACTCCCTCATAGTTAGTTTTTTTATTAGTTTAAATTTAAACTACAGACTAATCTAATGATTAGCCTAAAGTTAGGGTTAGATAGCAAAAAAATTTACTTTATTGAAGAGTTTTTGACCTCTAAAAAGTATTGATTTTACTTACTTTGTAAAATTAAATACAACCTGTTACATAAAATCTTTAAAAAAGTGAGTCAAAAAACAAATCACTATGAAAAATAGTTTTAACAAAATTTATGAAGAATCTATTCAAAATCCTGAGGAATTTTGGAAAAATGTATCTGATGATGTCTTCTGGTTTAAAAAACCTACTAAGATTTTAAACAAATCTAATCCTCCATTTTATAAATGGTTTGAAGATGGCGTTACAAACACCTGTTACAACGCTATTGATGTTCATATTGATAAAGGTAACGGTGAGAAGACTGCTTTAATTTATGATAGCCCTATAACTAATAGTAAAGCGAAGTATACCTACAATGAATTAAGAGAAAAAATATCAAAATTCGCTGGAGCACTTGATAACCAAGGAATTAAAAAAGGTGACAGAGTAATTATCTATATGCCGATGATACCTGAGGCGGTAATAGCGATGCTTGCTTGTGGGAGAATTGGTGCAATACACTCGGTAGTTTTTGGTGGATTTGCTTCAAATGAATTGGCAAGCAGGATTGATGATAGTAAAGCAAAAATTTTAATCACTGCTTCTTGTGGGTTTGAGCCAGGAAGAACCGTTGAATACAGACCATTAGTAGATGGAGCATTGAAACTTGCAAAACATAAAGTTGAGAGAGTGATTTTCTTTCAAAGGAAAGCTCACGAAGTAAAACTCAACTCTCCACTTGAAATCAGCTGGGATGAGGTACTTGTTAATGCCAAAAATAAAGATTGTGTTGAGATTGGAGCAAATGAGTTTGCTTACATTTTATATACATCTGGAACTACAGGAATACCAAAGGGCATAGTAAGAGATATTGGAGGTCATATAGTTGCTCTTAAATGGACAATGAAAAATATTTACAACGTAGATGAAAATGATGTGTGGTGGTCAGCTAGTGATATTGGTTGGATAGTAGGACATTCATATATTGTTTATGCTCCATTGTTTAAAGGATGTACAACAGTTTTATTTGAAGGGAAACCAGTTGGAACTCCTGATGCAGGAGTATTTTGGAGAATAATTTCAGAGTATAAAATTAAATCTTTATTTACAGCTCCAACAGCGTTTAGAGCTATTAAAAAAGAAGACCCAGATGGAAAGTTTTTCTCAAAATATGATTTAAGTTCTTTTGAATCTTTATTTCTAGCTGGAGAAAGAGCTGATCCTGATACAATAAAATGGGCTGAAAATCTTTTAAATGTTCCCGTTATAGATCATTGGTGGCAAACTGAAACTAGTTGGGCAATAAGTTCAAATTGTACTGGAATAGAAATGCAAAAAACAAAGTATGGTTCTGCATGTAAAGCCGTTCCAGGTTACGATGTAAAAATAATTAAACCTGATCATTCAATAGCAAAACCTAATGAGATGGGTGATATAGTTGTTAAATTACCATTGCCTCCAGGTACTTTTCCAACACTTTGGAATGCTGATAAGAGATATGAAGAAAATTATATGACTAATTATAAAGGCTACTATCAAACTTATGATGCAGGTCACATTGATGAAGACGGATATATTTGGATTATGTCACGAACAGATGATATAATTAATGTTGCTGGTCATAGATTATCGACAGGTGCGATTGAAGAGGTATTATCTGAACATCAATCAGTTGCTGAGTGTGCTGTTCTTGGAATTGCAGATAAATTGAAAGGACAATTGCCTATTGGTTTAGTTGTTTTAAAATCTGGTGTTGAAAAAGACAATGAAACTATCTCGAAGGAATGTATTAAAATGGTAAGAGATAAAATTGGACCTGTTGCTGCGTTCAAAGTTGTTATTGTTATTAAAAGATTACCTAAAACAAGATCAGGAAAAATATTGAGAGGAACTATTCGTAAAATTGCCGACAAGGAAGATTATAAAATGCCAGCAACAATCGATGATCCAGCAATTTTAGAGGAGATTACTCAAAGTTTAATAGAAAATAAAATTCTGACTAAATAAATTAGATTAATTATCAAACTTGATGGGCTTACCTGTTGCTTCTCCGAGGATATTTCCATCTTTCATTTTAATCTCTCCGTGTATGATTGTATAAACTGGAGTTCCCTTAAACTTATGTCCATTAAAAGGTGACCATCCGCACTTACTCTCTATTTTTTCATTTTTGATTTCGATAATTTTGTTCATATCCACAATTGTAAAGTCTGCATCATAGTTTTCCTTTATATATCCCTTATCTATAATACCAAAAATTTTCGCTGGATTTTCACAGACAAGACTCATAAGCTGAATTAAAGTTAGTTTTCCATCATTTACATGATTAAGCATCACAGGTAATAAGGTCTGAACCCCGGGCATTCCTGAAGGGGTATTTGGATATTCTTTGTCTTTATTTACCTTAAGATGAGGAGCATGATCCGAACCGATAGTATCATTATAATTATTTCTTACTGCATACCACAGTCTATCGTAATGACTTTTTTCTCTAATAGGTGGATTCATTTGAGCATAGGTACCTAGTTTATCGTAACAGTCTGGTGCAAACATTGTTAAATGTTGAGGGGTTATTTCAAATGTTATGTCTCCCTTATTCTGAGATAGAAAATCAACCTCCTGTTTTGTCGTAATATGAAGAATGTGAGCTTTTTTACCTAATCTTTTTGCAATTTTAACAATCTTTCTAGTAGAAGAAATTGCGCATTCTTCATCTCTCCATATTGGATGGGAATGAACATTGCCTTTCTCTCTTAATTTCTTTCTTAAATTTAAAATATCCTCATCTTCTGAGTGAACTGCAACAATTTTAGAAGTACTTTCAAATACTTTTTCAATGTCTTCTTCTTTATGAACCAATAAAGTCCCTGTTGATGAACCTGCAAATAATTTAACTCCACAACATCCTTCTAGACCTTTAAGATCAGCTAATTCGCTTTGGTTTGTGGGAGTTGCTCCAAAATAAAATGCATGATTACAATACATTCTATTTTTTGCTAAATCTATTTTTCTTTGAAATTCCTCTTTATTTGTAGTTGCTGGATTAGTATTTGGCATTTCAAATACTGAAGTTATGCCTCCGACAATTGCGGCTCTACTTCCTGAAGCTAAATCCTCAGTGTCTGTTGAACCTGGTTCCCTAAAATGTGTCTGAGTATCAATACAACCAGGAAGAACGCTAAGTCCAGTTGCATCAATTGATTGACTTGAGTCTTCATCTAACTTGCCAATTTTTACAATTTTGCCATTTTGAATGCCTATATCAACATCTTTGAGATCTTTATCAATATAACACTTTCCATTTTTAATTATTAGGTCTAACATTTATAAAAAAACTACTTATATCATCCGTTATAATATTACAATATGAATAGAAATAATATTTACATCCTAGAGGATAGAGGTCTTCTTTACATTAACGGAGATGATGCTAAAGAATTTTTACAAAATATAATTACAAACAATATTGAAAATGTATCAGATAATAGAAGTTGTTTCTCAGCTCTCTTAACCCCACAAGGTAAATATCTTTATGATTTTATAATTATTAAACATAAATCAGGCTATTTTTTAGATTGTGAAAAGAAAATTATTGAAAATTTATATAAACAGTTAAATTTATACAAGCTTAGATCTAAAGTAGAAATTTTAAATCTAAGTAATGAGTTTGTTGTTGCAAATTTAACAAAGGAAAAATTTCTAGAATTGGAAAATTCTAAAGATGAGATGGGTTTTACTATAAAATTTAGAGAAGATCCTATTCTTTTAGATCCAAGGTCTGATAAATTAGGAGCTAGATTAGTGATTAATTTAGAAAAATTGTATCTTTCTATAAAAAAATTGGGATTAAAAGTTTCTGATGTAAATGAATATTATAATTACAGTCATGAATTAGGAATTGCTCAAATTGATACAAATAATCTGCAAGATAAAATATTTGGAATTGAATGTAATTTTGAAGAACTAAATGGAATTGACTTTAGAAAAGGATGTTATGTAGGGCAAGAAAATACAGCTAGAATAAAACTTAAAGATAAACTTAACAAAAGACTATTTGCAATTAAAGTTTTAGATGGAGAGATCAATAGTGACCAAATTACTTCTGAAAATAAAAACTTAGGAAAGTTATTAATCAATAATAAAAATCCATTTGCTTTACTAAAACTAGAAGATAAAAGCTTTAATTTTGATAAAGATCTAAAGTGTGGTGATGCAAAAATAAAAGTCTTAAGACCTAATTGGATATAAATTATTTAATAAATTTTGATAAATCTGGTTTGAAATAGTCTGGTCCTTTCATAACTTTTCCAAATTCATTATATATTGGTTTTCCATCTTTTCCCAATTTACTCATATTAGATTTTTGAACTTCTTCAAAACATTTATCTAAATTAATACCAAAAGCATGACCTGCGCCATAAGTAACATACAAAATATCTGTTAATGCATCTGCAACTTCAGTCAAATTTTTTTCTGATATTGCCTGTTTAAGTTCCTCTAACTCTTCATTAATCAATGAAATTCTTAACGAATTAATTTTATCTGTGCTTAAACTTGATGAATCTTTTACATCTTGATTAAAAGTTTTCATAAACACGCCAACTTTTTCAAAATTTGTCATTTTACTCCTATATGATTTTATTATTATTTAATGTATAAATGTATAAATATACTCTCTAAACTAAAATATGAAATTCAGAAAAGAATACGATAGCATTGGTTCTATAAATGTACCTGTGGATAAGTATTGGGGCGCATCCACACAAAGATCAAAAAAATACTTTGATATTGGAGATGTATTAGTCAGACCAAAGTTAATAAAATCCATAGCTATTATAAAAAAAGCAGCTGCTATTACTAATTATAAAAGCAAAGATATTAATTCAAAAATTTATAAATCAATTGTACGGGCTTCTAATGAAGTTATTGCGGGAAAATTAGATAATCATTTCCCTCTTAAAGTTTGGCAAACTGGTTCTGGCACACAAACAAATATGAATGTGAATGAAGTTATCTCAAATAGAGCAATTGAAATACTTAAAGGAAAAAAGGGTACAAAAAAACCCGTTCATCCAAATGATCACGTTAATAAATCACAGTCAACGAATGATGTATTTCCCACTGCAATGCATATTGCAATAGCAATTGAAACTAGAGAAAAACTATTACCAAGCTTAATATTATTAAATAAAGAATTAAAAAAAAAGGTAAGTGAATTTAATAAAATAGTCAAAATAGGTAGAACACACCTTCAGGATGCTACCCCTTTATCATTGGGTCAAGAATTTTCTGGTTACCAATCTCAACTAGAAGAATGCATTAAAAGAATAAAAGTTTCACTGAATGAAATTTATTATTTAGCACAAGGTGGGACCGCAGTTGGAACTGGTATAAATACCAAAAAAAATTTTGATAAGAAAATAGTAAATGAAATAAAAAAAATCACCAAGTTACCTTTTAAGCCAGCTAAAAATAAGTTTGCTGCACTTGCTGCTCATGATGCAATAGTAAATTATTCAGGTACATTAAATACAACTGCAGTATGTTTGATGAAAATAGCAAATGATATTAGGTTTTTAGGTTCAGGACCTAGAGCTGGATATGGAGAGTTGATATTGCCAGAGAATGAGCCTGGATCATCAATTATGCCTGGTAAAGTAAATCCAACTCAATGTGAGGCTGTAACAATGGTATGTGTGAAAGTAATTGGTAACCACAACGGAATTACAATGGCTGGTTCACATGGTCATTTTGAGCTTAATGTGTTCAAGCCTTTAATAATTCATAATGTACTTCAATCAATTCAAATTCTCTCAGATAGTACAAAAAGTTTTGCAAAATATTGTATCTCTGGACTAAAAGCTGACAAAAATAGAATAAAATATTTAGTAGATAACTCTTTAATGTTGGTGACTGCCTTATCTCCAAAGATTGGTTATGATAATGCTGCCAAAATTGCAAAGAATGCATTGAAAAATAAAACTACTCTTAAAATTGAAGCAATGAGATCAGGTCTTATTAATGAGAGGGAATATAATAAAATTGTTGATCCCAATAAAATGATTAAACCAGACTAACTATTAATAATTTTTTTAACTAGTGATTTAAGCTCTTGGGAATTTCTAATATTATATCTAGAGTCACCATTGATTTTGCCCTTATACATTGATTGATTAATTTTTATATCGAATATTGATATTAATCCGGTAGTTATATTTTTCTCAACTTTAAAATGGATCACATTTATATCTTTAACTTTGTCTGATTTTACTTGAAATTTTTTAGCAAACTTTTTTTTATTATTTATTATTAAAGAATTTGTCGAGTGAAATATTATATCACCGCTTTCTTCTTTATATTTTATTTCACTTTCAATTTGGCCAATTTCATCGATATTGAATAAAACTTCACTTAAATTAATAGTTTTTTGGCTTATATTTAAACTTATATTACCATTTCTTATCAGTTCGTGCTCTACATCATTTAAAAGGAATTTGATTTCTCCATTTACATTGCCTAATAAATCAGGTCGCAAGTTTAATATAGAAAACATTAATTCATCTACCAAAAAATTAATATTTTGCCTATTCAAAGTAACATTTGAATTAAGATAAAAAGGTGATAACTCAATTGTTGTATCAATTTTTATATCATTATTATTTGCTGGAGATTTTAAAGAAATGATATTATTTTTTAACTGGTATTCTATTTCAATATTCTGATTTAAAAAGATAAGTTCGGTTGTACCTTCAAAACTAGAATTATTCTCATAATTTAATTCATTTTTAATGGAAATATTCGGTTCTTTAAATTCTATTTCTATTTGTGAATTCATTTTAGAATTATATTTTTTTTTCCATAATGATTTAAAATTCAAATCAAACAAATTGCCTTTGATATTTAATTTTTTGAAATTGTCTTGTTGAGAGGTGGTAAAATTAATTTTTTCTATTGGGGATATAATTAAAGTATCATCATTATCATCTATTAAAAATACTTTACTTTTTTTAATATAAATTGGTTTACTTTCACTATTATGAAAATAATTCCTTAAAGTGCTATATTCTTTATTTTTTATAAAAAAATTTGTATTTTGTATTTCAAATTTTTCGAAATTAATTTTAGATTTTGGATATAAATTATTTGTATTCATAAATACTTTTAGACTCTTAATATCAAATGAAATATTCTTATTATTGTTTTCACCCATAGATAATGATGAATCGCTAATTAATAAATGAGGCTTTGGGAGTAATTGATACTTTATGTCACCATTTATATTTAGCTTAATATCAAAATCAGAATAAAATTTACCTTCAATGATGTTTTCTATGCTTTTATAATTAAATAAAACTGGTATTGATAAATAAATGCCAAATAAAAAACACAATGCAATTAATATAAAAATAAATTTAGAAAATATTGTTACTTTCAATTTTTTAATCATTAATCCAATATCGCTTAAATTAAGAAAAAATAAACGATGAATTTAGATTATTTAACAAATCTTAATGAAAGTCAGGAAGAGGCAGTTCTACATTTAGACGGACCCCTTTTGATTGTTGCAGGAGCTGGGTCTGGAAAAACAAGGGTTCTTACATCTAGAATTGCCCATATTGTTAAACAACATAAGGCATTTCCCAATCAAATCTTGGCAGTAACATTTACAAATAAAGCTGCAAAAGAAATGCAATTAAGGGTTTCTAAGTTCTTAAGAAAAGAAGCAACTGGGCTTCCTTGGTTAGGTACCTTTCACTCAATTAGTGCAAAAATATTGAGAAAACATGCAGAAGCAGCTGGATTAAAATCAAATTTTTCAATTATTGATCAAGATGACCAAGTAAGATTAATAAAAAATATCTGTAAATCTGAGAATATAGATACAAAAAAAATATCCCCAAGATATATTTTGGCAGTAATTGATAAATGGAAGAATAAAGGCTTTTATCCTAACGAAGTTGTACTCAAACGTAAAGACATATTAGAAAAAAGCTTTCTTGAGATATATAAAATATATCAACAAAAACTAATAGATTTAAATGCTGCTGATTTCAGTGACCTAATACTTCACACTGTTAAAATTTTTGAAAGACATAAAGATATATCAAAAATGTATTCTAAAAAGTTTAAATATATTTTAGTCGATGAATACCAAGATACAAACTTTATTCAAAGTGAATGGTTAAAATATTTAGCAGAACATAATCAAAATATTTGCTGTGTGGGAGATGATGATCAATCAATATATAGTTGGAGGGGAGCAGAAATTAAAAATTTTCTTCAATTTGAAAATGTTTATGAAAATACAAAAATAATAAGATTAGAAAAAAATTATAGATCGACTCAAAATATTTTAAATGTAGCATCAAATATTATTGAAAATAATCAAAATAGAGTTGGAAAAAAACTTTTTACAGATCAAGAAGATGGTGAACTTGTAACTTTAAACTGTTTTAGAAATGTAAAAGACGAAGCAACTGAAATTGGTTCTAATATTGAAGATTTTAAAAATAAATTTTCATTAAATGAAGTTGCAATTCTAGTAAGAGCTATTTTTCAAACTAGAGAATTTGAAGAAAGGTTTTTAAAAATTGGAGTTCCATATAGAATTATTGGTGGTATTAAATTTTATGAAAGAGCTGAAGTAAAGGATTGTGTTGCGTACTTAAAAACAGTTTTTCAACCTCAGGATGACTTAGCGTTTGAGAGAATTTTAAATGTTCCAAAAAGATCTATTGGGGATACTACTGTAAAAGCTATTAATAATTTTGCGAAATCAAATAAATGCTCATTAGAAGTTGCCTCAAGACATTTAATTGAACAAAACAAAATTAAACCCAAAACAAAATTAGGTTTAAATTCCCTGCTAAATCTTTTAGCTAAATGGAGAAATGATTTAAGGAGTAAAATAAATCATAATAAGCTATTACAAATAATCCTAGATGAGTCTGGATATAGTGAAATGCTTAAAAATAAGAAAGATTTAGAAAATGAAAATAGATTAGAAAATATAAAAGAATTATTAAATGCAATGAAAGAATTTGATAATTTAGAGAGTTTTTTAGAACATGTCGCTCTTGCAACCTCCCTAGACCAAGATTGGCAAAGTGAAAAAGTCAATTTGATGACAATACACGCATCTAAGGGGTTAGAATTTGATGTCGTATTCTTACCTGGTTGGGAGGAGGGTTTATTTCCACATCAAAAAAGTATTGAGGAAAAAGGTGAAAGTGGTTTAGAGGAGGAAAGAAGATTGGCTTATGTTGCGATTACTAGGGCAAAAAAGCTTGCTAAAATATCATTTTCTATGAATAGATTTTATCAAGGAGACTGGATAGACAGTATGGCGTCAAGGTTTGTAGATGAGCTACCAGATGAATATATTAAAAAAAATAATAATTTTGTAGATGAAAAAGAAGAAGATTTTGAATTTAATCAAGATATAGATTTCCATAGTGAGAGTGAAATTAGGAGTCCTGGTTGGATACGATATCAAAAAAAATTAAAATGAGTACTGAAATAAATAATATTATTTTTTCAAATAATTTAGATGGATATATTTTACCAAAAAATGATAATTATTTTACTGAATATTCTAAATTAAATAATCTAAAATCGATTACAAAATTCTCAGGTTCTGCAGGCTTTGCAATTTTTTTGAAAAATAAAAAATATTTATTTGTTGATGGTAGATACACTATTCAAGCAGAAAAAGAAGCAGGTAAAAAATTTAAAATTTGTGAAATTCCATATGTATGGCCTAAAGATATTTTTAAAAAGCAAATTAAAATTGGATATGATCCTGATCTTTTTACTTGGTCAACTCTAAACAAATACTTTGGAGAAAATTATAACTTAGTTCCTTTAAATATTAAATTTGAAAGTAATAATAAGGCTCAAAGTGATTATCCATTTTTTAGCTTGGATTCTTTTGTAGCGGGTGAAAATGTAAATAGAAAAATTTATCGATTAATTCAAATTATGAAAAAAAAGAAAATTGATTATTCATTTATTAGTTCAGGTGAAAATATTTGTTGGCTTTTAAACATCAGAGGTAGAGATCTTCCAAATTCTCCTGTTGCTAATTGTAAAATGATCATAACAAAAGATAGAAAAATCTATTTTTTTTCAAATAAAAACAAAATTAAAAAAATAAAATTAAGTCTCCAAAAATTAAAAATATTTTTTTTTGAAGAAAATAAAATTTTAAATTGTTTAGTCAGATTAAAAAAGGGAAATTTTTGCATTGACGGAAAAACTTGTTCAATTTTTGAAGAAAGCTTAATAAAATATAAATTTAAGGTAATCAACCGAGAAGACCCTATTTATAATTTAAAATCTTTAAAAAATAAAATTGAGATTAATAATATGGTTAATGCACACATTGAAGATGGCGTTGCTTTAACAAAATTCTTATATTGGATTAAAAATATTAAATTAAATAACCTGACAGAAAAAAAAATAGAAAGAAAATTAGAGAGTTTTAGAAAAAGTAGAAAAAACTATTTGTACCCAAGTTTTGATACAATTGCAGGATCTGGACCAAATGGAGCAATTATACATTATAGATCTGATAAATTTTCAAACAGAAAGTTAAGGAAGGATGATTTACTATTACTTGATTCTGGTGGTCAATATAAGTGGGGAACTACAGATGTAACAAGGACAGTATGTTTTTCTAATGTCTCAAATACAGTGAAGAATATTTTCACTAGAGTTTTAAAGGGACACATTGGTGTAGCCCTGTCTAATATAAAAAAAGAGAGAAATGGGCATAATATTGATAAAATTGCCAGAAAGAGCCTTAATTCTATTGGTCTTGATTATCGTCATGGAACTGGTCATGGAGTTGGAGCATTTCTTAATGTTCATGAAGGACCACAAGGAATATCAAAAAATAATTACGTACAACTAAAAGAAGGAATGGTTTTAAGTAATGAACCTGGTTTTTATAAAAAAAATGAATTTGGAATAAGAATTGAAAACTTGGTTTTTATTAAAAGAATTAAATCTAGGCTTTTATTTGAAAATTTAACAATGGCACCAATCGATACTGACCTAATTAATTTTAAAATGCTTAATAAAAAGGAAAAAGATTATTTATTTAAATATCACTTTGAGGTTTACAATAATATTTCACCATTTTTAAATAAAAATGAGAAAAAATGGTTAGCTAAGCTAATTTAATAAATTAAGCCACTCTTCTTGAGATAAAATTTTTATTCCTAGTTCTTTAGCTTTTTGAACTTTTCGGTTTGTTGGTTTTTCACCAATTATTAAATATTTTAACTTTTTGTTAACTGAACTTACAACAGATCCTGAATTTTCTTCTATCAAAGATTTTGCTTCAGCTCTACTCATATTTGATAATTTTCCTGTGAACATAAATGTATTGTTTAAAAGTTTGCCATCTTTATTTAATTTAAGATCAGAAATATTTAACATAGAAGATAACTTTTCAATTATTTTATAATTTGATTTATTTTCAAAAAATTTTTTTAATGAATTAATTTGAGTTTCTCCAATTCCATCTATATTTAAAAATTCATTAAATTTTTTATTTTTGATTAAGTTTAAGAAATTAGTTATTGATTTTGTATATTCAGCTAAAAGCTTAGCGTTTTCAATTCCAATATGCCTAATACCTATAGAATAAATAAATCTATCTAAAGAAACTTTTTTTGATTGATCAATTGAATATTTTAAGTTTGAGACTGAGAGATCACCCCAACCATCAAATTTAGAAATTTTAGCATAATCAAGATTAAAAATATCTTGTGGATATCTTATTAATTTTAGATTCCAAAAATTTTCCACGACTTTTTTCCCTAAACCGTCAATATTAAGTGCTTCTTTTGATATAAAATGTTTAATTTTTTCTACAGCTATTTTTTCACATTCAAATCCTCGATCTGGACACCTTCTCACTGCATCATATTTTTTTGTAAATTTATTAAATTCTTTTATGGTATCAAAACCACATGGGCATTTTTTTGGAAATACAAATTTTTTTGACTCTTTTTTTCTTTTTTTTAGATCAACTAATACAACATGAGGAATAACGTCACCTGCTCTCTCTACTTTTACAGTATCACCAAGTCTTATATCTTTTCTAATTATTTCATCTTCATTATGAAGTGTTGCATTAGAAACTACTACACCCCCAATATTTACTGGTTTGATTCTTGCTACTGGAGTTAATGCACCTGTTCTACCAACCTGAATATTTATGTCTTTTATTATAGAATATGCACTATCTGCTGAAAATTTATGAGCTATAGCCCACCTGGGAGAATTTGCTGTAAATCCTAATCTGTTTTGAAGATCAAGATTATTAATTTTATAGACTAAACCATCAACATCATACTTTAAATTAAATCTATCATTCTCAAATTGTTTGTGAAAAATTTCTAAATCTTTAATAGTTTTTAAAACCTTATTATGCTCATTTATTTTAAAACCCCATTTTTTCAACGATATTAAAAAATCAGACTGTTTCTTTATTTTATTACTTTCAAAGTAACCATAAGTATAAGCAACAAAGTTAAGTGGAATTTTTTTAGTTTCTATTGGATTTTTTTGTCTCAAGGAACCCGATGCTGCATTTCTAGGATTAGCGAAATCATTTTTTAACTTTTTAAAATCATCCTTTTCTATGAAAACCTCGCCTCTAATATCTATATCTTTTGGGAAGTCTTTATTAGTTATTTTATACGGTATATCATTAATTGTTTTTAAATTTTCAGTAATTACTTCACCTGTAGTACCATCTCCCCTTGAAGTACCCATGACTAATAATCCATTTTTGTAAGTTAATGACGCTGAAATTCCATCTATTTTCGGTTCAACACTGTATTCAATATCAATTCTCTTGTTGAGATAATTAAATATTTTCTTTTCGAAATTTTCTAAATCCTTTATGCCAAAAGCATTTGATAAAGATAACATTTTTACTCTGTGAGTAGATTTTATGAAATTTTTTGAGGGAGCAAATCCTAGAGAATTGGATGGAGAAGAAGAACTCTTTAAAAAAGAAAATTTATTTTCTAAATCAAGTATTTCTTTTTTAATTTCATCATATTCTTTATCAGATATTTTTGGCGAACTTTTTTCAAAATATAATTTGTTATGATTTTTTAATTCATTTATTTTTTTCTTATAGTATTTTTTTATTTCTACTTCCTTCATTTAACTCACTATTGAAATAATTTTTTAAATTTTTTGAGCAATGATTTTTGCTTATTAAGATCTTTTTTAATTTGAGGTTTTTCATAGTTAGTGTTTAAAATTTTGTATGATCTCTCATACCAATCACTTGACTGATAATTATATCCAAGAATAGCCGTGTATTTTTTTGCTTCATCAGTTAGTCCCAATTTATAATTTAATTCTACTAGTCTGTATAATGCTTCTTCAATGAAGATAGTTGTATCGTATTCATCTACAATTTTTTTATATCTGTTCATTGCTGGTATCCATTTTTCTCGATCTAAATAATAGTTTGCGAGATATAATTCTTTTGAAGCCAATATTTCCTCAATAAGCTCTAACTTAAAGTTTGCGTCTTCAGCAAAATCTGTTTCGGGAAACTCATTGATTAATAGAGTAAAATATTGTTTAGCTTTAACAATTTGTCCTAGATCCTTTTTCTCATCTGTAATTTGATTATAATGACAAATAGCCAACAAATAGTATGCATAATCAGTATTAGGATGATTTTTATATTTATCCAAAAATCGTTCTAATTCAACTATTGCATATGTAAAATATAATTGAGAATAGTAAGCGTAAGCAGCCATCAGATTAGATCTTGGCGCCCAAATTGATTGAGGATACAAAAGTTCTACCTCATTAAATTTTTTTGCAGCAAAAAAAATATCACCACGATTAAATTCTTCAAATCCCTCATTATAAGCTTCTATCATCTGCATTTCCAAATTATCTTCTTTTATTAAAGAGACTTTTTCTTGTTTTTCAGAACAAGAAATTAAACCAAAAATAATTATTAGAATGAATAAAAAATTACAAATTTTCATCAATGAATTTTATCAGAAAAAATTTAAAATTCTAATTTTTAAGCTATAGATTTTAAATTATTACGATTATTTATTAGCGTATGAGGTAAATTTTTACCTTTAATTTCAAGTAAGGAATAATTTTTATTATCGCTGAATACTTTTCTTAACAATTTATTTGTTAGACTGTGGCCACCATGCCTACATTTGACAGAACCGATTAATCTATAACCAACTAGATAAAGATCGCCCATGCAATCTAAAATTTTGTGATTCACAAACTCATTTTTATTTCTTAATCCTTCTTCATTCAGGATCTTATTTTCTCTTACAACGATTGCATTATCTAAAGATCCTCCTTTTCCCAAACCTATTTTCTTTAATTTATCAATATCTTCATACAAGCAAAATGTTCTAGAATTAAATACATCTTCTAATTGGTCTTCGAAAACATTTATTTTATTTTGTTGTTTCTTAATAAGTTGATTATTATAATTTATCTCAAAATCAATTTCCAAAGACGTATTAGACTTTTCAATAGAAATAAACTTTTCTCCTTCTTCAATTTCGACACTATTATTTATTTTTATCAATTTAATAGGTACATCACTATTTTTAAATCCAGTTTCTTTTAAAATTTTAACAAAATTCATTGCAGATCCATCAAGAATTGGTACTTCTTGTGAGTCAAGTTCAACAACTGCATTATCAATACCCAAACCTAAAAATGCAGCCATAAGGTGTTCGATTGTTGAAACTTTTACTCCATATTGATTTGATATTGTTGTACAAAGTGTAGCTTCACAAACATTTTCAAAATTAGGAATTACTATATTATTATCTTTAATATCAACTCTTTTGAATATAATCCCAGAGTTAGGGACAGAAGGTAAAATTTGAAGATTTACTTTTTCACCGGTATGAATTCCAATTCCAGATAATGATATTTTTTTTGATATGGTTGATTGAGATAACAGTGACATAATTAAGAGTATATAAAAATAAGCGTGGGTTTAATATTCAAGTAATGTTACAAGAAAATACAATTATCGAGAAAAAAGATTAAAGAACTTCTCAAAAAAGCCTGTTTTTTTTTGCTTTTTTTCAATGTTTATTAAAGATCTTTCATCACTTTTATGATAATTTATGCCTGCTTCACATATCTTAGCGTCGCTTTCATCAAAAAAAATCAATTCCGAAAAATAATTTTTTAAATTAAAATTATCAATAAATGATATCAACTTTGATCCATTACCGATAAAAATTATTTTAGGTTTTTCAGAAGAAGTAATGTTTTTAAAGTAATTATGTTGTATAATTGAGATATTAATAATTTCGTCAACTCTTGCTTGAATAACTTGTTTCAATAAATCTATCGAAATATTTTTTTCTGATATTTCACTATATAAATTAATTTCATTTGTAGAGATTTTATTAAAAGATATTTCATTCTCATTTTTATCAAATATCGTTTTTAAATTTTCACAATAACTTATGTCTAATTTTAGTACTTTTGAAATATCCTTTGTTATATTATTTCCACCAATGGGTACAGAGTTTAAAAATTGAAATTTATTATTATTAAAAAATAAAGCACTAGTTCTTTCATATCCAATATCTAAGAATATAATATTTTTTCTAGTATCTATACTTTTTTTATAAAAAAATGATTTAACATAGCTTGAGCAGTATATACATAAGATATTTAAATTATTTTTTTTAAATTTATTTGATAAATAATTTATCGTAGATTTTTTTAAACAAATAAATTTTATTTCTAATATTAAAGATTTTATTTTTATATCATCAAATAAGTTTTCTAATTTTCTATTATCATCAACAATTATATTATTTATATCAATATGAATGACCTGATCTCTAAAATTATTTTCTGAAATAATAAAATTCGCTTCTTCAACTAGACTTCTATAATGTTTTGATATTAAAGTAGGTTGATCAAAAGATTTTTTAATTGAAAAATCGATGAAATTAAATTCTGAAGAATCATAAAGTATAGTAACATCAGCCAAATGTGTTGATAATTGCTTTTCTGCATCTCTTACCAACTTCTTTAAAGCTTTATCTAGATTGTCATTTTCTAAAACCTCATTAATTTTAATATTAGATGAGTAGATTTTTTCCGATGATTGATTAAATACACCTAATCTAAAGTTTTTAGAACCAAAATCTATTATTGTATCTAATTTACTCATTATTGTTAGTCATTATAATTTGATTACTTACTCTAAGATCAATAATTTTTGTGTTTGTTAATTTATCATTATCAATTAATTCTTTAAAAATTTTAATTGAGTCTTTTTTGTTTTTTGAAGGTAGCTTAAGGGTCAATCCATTAGAGAATACCAAATCCCATCTTCTATTTTTAAAATAATAATAGTAATCTATCTCATTAATTTCTAACTGTTGACTATTTAAAATATTATATAGATTCAAAAATTCTTTTACCTCGAACTTTCCAAATACGGTTGCTGTCTTATATTTTTCAAAAAATTGATTAGAATTTATAAATTTGCCATTTTTGCCGATATAAAACTCTTCTCCATTTAAAAAAGTTTTTCCAAGGATATTTGTCATTGATAAATTTATATTGATTGAGGAAGGAAAAATTTTCTTTACATATATATCTTCTATAAAATTAAATTTTGCCAATTTTTTAAAAACTTTAAACTCATTTATTTTAAAAATATTTGTATTTTTTAACTTGTTTAATTCTTCTTCAATATTTATTCGTTCATTATAGGATACTCCATTTATATTAATTGTTTTTAATCTGAACATATCGTTATAATTTTCTATATATTTAAAATTAAATATTGAACTCAGAAAAATTAAAAAAAATAAATAAAGATATACTTTATATTTACTTATTGATGGCCGCATCTCTCATTATTTCTTCTATAAGTTTTGTAAAACTAATATTCTGGTATTTTGCTATTTCAGGTACTAAAGAAAGTGAAGTCATGCCTGGCTGAGTATTAACTTCTAATAAATAAAATTTATTGTTATAAAATCTGAAATCTGATCTGGATACCCCTCTACATTTTAATAACTTATGTGCTTTCATGGCTATTGAATTAACTTTATTATAATTTCTTAAACTTAAATTTACTGGAATTATATGCTCAGTTTTTGCACTGGTACTATACTTTGCTTTATAATCATAAAATTTCCTTCTAGGTTTTAGCTCAATTATTCCTAATTTTTTTTTACCTAAAATAGCAGCTTGAATTTCTCTTCCAGGTATATATTTCTCAATTAAAATATCCCTAAATTTTTTTAACTTCATCAAATTTATATTAAAATTTTTTTTGGTGCAAATATATACACCTACACTAGAGCCCTCGTTAATAGGCTTTAAAACAACAGGGAATTTAAAATTTGTATCAATTTTTTTTATTGTATTTTTAATATTAGAATTATTTTTAAAAGAAAATTTGATATGTGGGGGTGTTAAAATATTATTTTTAGTAAAAATTTTTTTTGATATTTCTTTATCAATTGCAAGAGAAGAAGAAAGTACACCAGAATGAGAATATCTTACTTTTTCTGACTCAAGTATTGACTGAATGTAACCATCTTCGCCATACCTACCATGTAGAAGATTTAAAACCAAATTTGGTTTAAATTTCCTCAATTTTTTGACAAAACTCCCATCTGGTTCAATTAATAGAAGCTTATACTTTTTATTTTTTTTTAATTCATAGATCACACTTTTGGCTGTTATTAAGCTAATCTCTCTTTCATTAGAATATCCCCCTGCTAATATTAAAATTTTAGTCATTATTCAACCATCACAATTTCTAATTCTAATTTTACACCAGTTTGATCTTTTACTCTCTTTTTGACGAAATTTATTAAAGACTTCATATCATCAGATTTCGCATTTTTTTTATTCACGAAAAAATTAGCATGTTTCTTAGATATCATAGCATCACCATAACCTGTTTCATTAGGAACACTTGCTCTGATTAATTCCCAAACCTTTTTATCTGTTTGATTAATAGGATTTTTAAATGTGCTACCGCTTGTTTTAATTTTTGTTGGTTGAGCCATATTTTTAATTTTATTTAGCTCATTCATATATTTATTTATTTGTTCACTATTTTTTTTTTTTCCTTTTAAAGTAGCGCTTAAAAATATTAAATCTTTAGGTAATTCTATTGATCTATAATTAAAATTAATTTTATTTGCAGGTATACTTCTTACTAAACCTTTAAAATCAACTAATTGAATAGATATTAGAATGTCTTTAAATTCTTTTTTAAAGCATCCAGAGTTCATTCTTATACCACCCCCTATAGATCCAGGAATACACGACATAAACTCTAATCCAGAAATATTATTATCCTTTGCAAATTCTGAAACTTTTTTTTGTGAGGTAGCAGTTCCAGCAATAATTGTTTCATTATCTAATAGAGTAATATTCGAAAAACTTTTACCCAATTTAATAACTGTACCTTGGTATGTATCGTCATCAAATAATACATTTGACCCATTACCTAAAATAAATATTTTACCTCTTAAATTATAAAGTTTAAGATATTCTATTAAACCCTTAAGTGATTTCGGTTTAAAAAAAATTTTAGTTTTTCCACCAATATTAAACCAATTTAGATTTTTAATACTTTGATTAAAGAAAATTTCCCCATCAATTAATAATGCTGAATTTTTAATATCCTCTATTTCCATTAAAAAATATTTTTCAAATTTTTCATCCAATTTGATATAGATCCTGCACCCATTCCTATATAAATTTTTTCACCAAATGTATTCTGTTTTATAAATCTTTGTAATTGTAATTCATCATCAACTTGCACTAACTTAACATTTGAATTTTTAATTATTAATTTTGCAAACGAATGATATGTAAAATTAAGTCTTAGTTTTTCATTAGCTGTGTAGATAGGACACAACAAAACAGTATCTGCCATTTTAAAACATTTCGAAAATTCTTTTTTTAGATTTATTATTCTTGAGATTCTATGTGGTTGAAAAATGCACACAATTTCTTTGTTTTTGTATACTTTTCTTACACCATTTAGAACTGACCTTATTTCTGTTGGATGATGAGCATAGTCGTCATAAAAACTTATATTATTATGATTAAATAAATGAGAAAATCTTCTTTGAACTCCTTTAAAGTTGTATAATCCAAGCTTGATATTTTTTTCGGGTAGTCCAATTGTAAATGCTAAAGAAACTGCAGCAGCTGCATTGAGAATGTTATGGAGTCCAATCATTGGAAGTCTAATTCCCTTAATTATTTTTTTCTTGCTAGGTATATTTACTTTAATATCGAAACTAGAAAAATTGGATGTTTGCTTTATATTTATTATTTGGAAATTTGACTTCTTATTTTTACCATATGTATAAAAATTTTTATTTGCTGATTTTTTTAGAACTTTTTTAAGATTTCGATCATCACAACATATAAAGCCTTTACCTACAGATGGGATTTTTTCAATAAATTTGAGAAAACTTTTTTTAAGATTATTTATATTTTTATAAAAATCTAAGTGCTCTGAGTCTAGATTGGTAGCTATAGAATATGTAAAGGGGATTTTTAAAAAACTTCCATCCGACTCATCAGACTCTGTTACACACCAATTACTTTTACCTAATTTTGCGGAATTACCAAATGAATTTAATACACCACCGTTAATTATAGTTGGGTCTAAATTAGCTTCAGTAAAAATACTAGACACTAATGATGTTGTAGTTGTTTTTCCATGTGAACCAGTTATCACAACATTTCTCATGAAAGATACTATATGACCTAACATGTCTCCTCTTGTGTAAACAGGCAAATTTTTTTTTACAGCCTCAACTAATTCTGGATTATTTTTTTTAATAGCTGAGGAAATCACAAGAACAGTCGTTTTTTTTATATTTTCTTTTTTATGATCTAAAAATATCCTTATCTTTTTTTCTTTTAATCTTCCAATATTTCGATTATTAGCAATATCACTTCCTTGTACTTTATAACCTAGCCCATTCATAATTAGAGCTAAACCACTCATACCTATTCCTCCGACACCAACAAAGTGAATAAGTTCATTTTTTCCTAAATCAATTTTCATTTAAAAGCTCGATTAGTTTAGATTTATTTTTTTCCCAGGTATTTTCTTTAGTAAGTTGAATCAAATTATTTTTTTTCACAAAATATTCATTTTGATCCTTAAAAATTTTTATTATAAAATCTGTAAAATTATTTTCGTCTAGATCTTTTTGCATAATTAACCAGCAAGATTTATTTTTTTCATAAAGTTCTGCATTGTAATATTGATGATTATCTTTAGCATACGGATATGGAATTGCCACAAATGGAATGTTTAAATAACCTAGTTCTGAAATTACAGATGCACCAGATCGTGTTATAGCTAAATCATAATTTAAAGCTTTAAGTAGTACTTTGTCATCAAATTGAAATAACTCGTGCTCTATATGGTTTTTTTGATAAAGTTCTTTGATATTTTCTCTCTTATTTACATTAATTACTTGTTGCAAAACTTGAATTTTCTCTATTTTTGAGAGCTTAATTATAATTTTAGTAATAAATTCGTCAAAGAATTTTGCCCCCTGACTTCCTCCGATAATTAGTATTTTTTTTTTTTCTGCAATCTTTGTATTTTCATTTTTTTTATATTTATATATTTCTTTTCTAAGTAATGGTTTAACTAAATAAATCTTATTTGACATCTTTTTAGAAATACCTATTAAATTTTTTTCATAACAAATAATTTTCTCAGCAAAATTAAGAATTAATTTGTTTGCTCTACCTAGAACTAAATTTGGTTCAAAAATATAAATTTTTATATTCAATAAATTTGAAGCTAGACACAAAGGTAGAGACATATATCCACCAGTACTAATTAGGATATTAAAATCATTTAATTTTAAGTATTTGTAAGATTTTATTATTGAAAAGCAAAATTTTATTAAATTATATGGAAGTAATAATAAATTTGAAAATAAATTTGGTACATCAATTAATGAGTAATTATAATTCTCATTATTAATGAATTTTGACCCTCTTGTGTCAGTTGAAATTTTTACTTCAAAGTCATCTTTTAAAGCATCATATATACTTAATGACGGAATTACATGTCCACCTGAACCACCTGTTGTAATAAGTATTTTTTTCATCAGTTAATTTAATTTTCTTTTGGTTAAATTTAAAATTAATCCTGATAAAATTGCTGTACTAACTATAGACGACCCACCGTAACTTAAAAAGGGTAATGTCATTCCCGTTGTTGGAAGAATTCTTATATTTACACCTACATGAATAAAAGTCTGTAACAAAATTAAAGATACACATCCAGTTAAAATAAGTTTTGATGAGTCTTCGTTTAGAAAATTAATTTTTTGAATCACCCTATATGAAAATATTAGATATAAAAGCATAATTCCAATGACTATAATAGCGCCAAACTCTTCTGATATAACTGAAACTATATAATCTGTATGAGCTTCGGGGACTCTCGAATTCAACGTACCTTCTCCAATACCTTTTCCAAAAAAACCACCATTTATAATTGCATCACTTGCTTTTTCAGCTTGATAATTATTACTCGAACTCGAGTCTAAAAAGGCAAAAAGTCTGATTTTTATATATTCAAATTTTGGAACAAATAGCACCAAATAACTTACGGAAGAACCGATTATAAAAAAGAATATAAAAAATACAAAAATATTTATTCCAGAGATAAAAATTAAGGCTAACCAAACCATTGATATTAATAGAGTTTGTCCAATATCAGGTTGATAAACAAGCAACATTAATATTGGAACTGTGAATAAAGCACTTAATAGGTATTTGAAATATAATCGTCTGTTTTGAATAGTTAACATTAATGATAAAGCTACTATAAAAAAGGGTTTAACAATTTCAACAGGTTGGAATCTTGGCAAAAAGATCAGATCTAGCCATCTTTTTGATCCCTTTACCTCAATTCCCAGGAAAGGAACTAGTAACAGACTTAAAAATGAGACTAAAAATAAAATCAATGAAAATTTTGTTAAAATTTTTTGATTCAAAAAAGAGAATGTAACCAATATCAATATTGCTAAAATTATGTAAGCAAAATGCTTAAAAAAAAAATAATATGATTTAGTGTTTAATTTATCTGAAGCTATCAGAGAAGTAGAGACTAATGAAAAAAAAAGACCTAATAAAAATAAAGTTAGAATTAATAATAATATAAATTTATCTATATTTTTCCACCAGTCATAAAAAGTATCTAAATATTTATTCATATTTTGATTTTTTTAAATTTATTTTTTATAATTTTGTTAAAAAATTTTCCCCTTTCCTCAAAGTTTTTGAATTGATCAAATGAGGCAGCACTAGGACTAAAAATAATTACTTTTTTTGTGTTGTCATTTTTAATATTTTTATTTAAATTTTTCATAATCTTTGTAAGTGTTGATGAAGACTGACAAGAAATTTGATTTGGTAGTGAATTAATAAATAAATTTCTATCTTTTCCATAAACATAAGCTTTTATATTTGGAAAAAATTTTTTATTCAATTTTAGTTTATCTCCTTTTTTAGCAAGGCCTCCTAATATCCAATAGATATTATTATAACTTTCAAGCAATGGAATGGTTGATGAAAAACTAGTGGATTTTGAATCATTAATAATTAATAATTTTTTTGATTTATAAATTATTTGTTGCCTATAATCTAAACCTCTAAATTTATTTATAGTATTTAAAACTATTTTTAAGTTGAGTTTAAGAACCTTGGCAATACTAAAAACAAAGCTAAGATTTTTTCTGTTTGCAGAATTATTAAAGTAAATATTATCTATTTGTCCAAAGTATTTTTTATATTTCAAATAATTTATTTTTATAACTTTTGATTTTACTTGATTGTTTTTAACTAATTTATTTAAAAAATCATTTTTATTCTCTATGAATGCATAGTCATTTTTAGTTTGAGATTTAACTATTTTAAATTTTGCTTCTGCATAATTTTTAAAAGTTCTATGCCTTTCAAGATGATCTGGGTTTAAATTAAGTATAATTGAATACTTAGATCTAAAATATTTGCTGTAATCAAGTTGATATGAAGATGCCTCAATTACAAAAATTGTAGTATTTTTAATTTTTTTCTCTATTAGAGTGGGAAATCCAATATTACCAGTTAATCTTACATCTTTTTTATTATTTTTTAGAACCTCATAAAGTATTTTTGAAGTAGTCGATTTACCATTTGTTCCAGTGATTGTGATTTTATTTATATTTGGGTAACTAATTTCAAATATATCTAGTTCTGAAATAATTTTAGACCTATTATTCCTTAAATAACTTGAAATTCTACATTTATTAATATCTATACCTGGACTTAAAACAATAAAATCAAATATTGTAGATGATAATTTACGGATATTTATTGAATTTTTTTTAAAAATAGGAGGTATATTTTTTTTTTTATCATCAAATATTGCGCAGATATTATTTTTTTTTAAAAATTTAAAACAAGCAATACCGGACTTTCCAAATCCATAAATTAAAATTTTTTTATTTTTGAAATAAATTTGTTTTTCATTCATTATCTTAGTTTTAATGTTGCTAAACCTATCATTGCTAAGATAATTGATATAATCCAAAATCTAATGACTACAGTAGATTCAGGCCAGCCTTTTTTTTCAAAATGATGATGTATTGGTGCCATTTTAAATATTCTCTTACCAGTAAGTTTAAATGATATCACTTGTGCAATTACGGAAACTGCTTCTAAGACAAACAGTCCACCTGTAATTGCAAGAACAATTTCGTGTTTGGTAATTATACCAACTGCTCCTAATGACCCCCCTAATGCTAAAGACCCAGTATCTCCCATAAATATCTTTGCTGGCGGCGCATTAAACCATAAGAAACCTAAACAAGAGCCTATTATTGCTCCACAAAAAATAGATGCCTCTCCTACTCCTTCGATATATGTGATTTGTAAATATCCTGAAAAAACAATATTTCCAGTTACATAACTAATAAAAGCAAAACATGCTGCAACCAATATTACGGGCACTGTCGCTAAACCATCTAATCCATCAGTCAAATTAACAGCATTTGAGGAACCTACAATAACAAATAAATAAAATGGAATAAAAAACCATCCTAAATTAATTATTAGATTTTTAAAAAATGGAAAATACAAATTCTCAATCTCATTAGAACCACTGTAAAAATAAAAAATAAAAATTCCACCTAATGCTAAAATTATTTGAATTATAATCTTTAGTCTTGAAGTTATGCCATTTGAATTATTTCTTTTTATTTTTTGATAATCATCATAAGCTCCTAATAATCCAAAAGATCCAGCTATATAAAGTAAGAACCAATTATAAGGGTTTGAAAAATCACCCCACAAAAGAACACCTGAAAAAATACCTAGTAAAATCATAAGACCACCCATTGTGGGAGTTCCTATTTTTTTAATTATATGGTCACTCGGTCCATCTTCTCTAATTGGGTCATGAATTTGATGTGAAGAAAAATAATTGATAAGCGGGCCTCCAACTAAAAAAACTACTATCATCGATGTAAACATTGATAGACCAGTTCTTACAGTTAAATATTTGAAAACATTAAGAAAACTAAAAATTTCAACTAAGTTTGAAAATAGACTAAAAAGCATTTATTTTGCCTACTTTTAAGCTTTGACTTATTTTATTTAGTCCTGTGGAGTTAGAACCTTTAATCATAAGATAATCCCCATTCTTAATATCATTTATCATAAAATTTAAGATATCTTTTTTTGAATTTAATATTTTTCCCCTTTTTTGTGTTTTAATTTTGTTAAATGTTTCAATAATATCTTTGCCGTATACATAAACTTTATCAATTTTAGTACTATTAACATATCGAGCAGCATCTATGTGAAGTTTTTTAGAATATTTACCAAGTTCTAACATATCACCTAAAAGAATAAATTTACTTTTAGATTTAGAATTTATGCTATTTAATTTATTTATTGCAAATTGAAGAGATAACGGGTTAGAATTATAGCTTTCATCAATTAAATAAATTTTTTTTTCTTTCAAATTAATTACATTTAGATCTCCTCTGCCTTCTGGAAATTTATAATCATTAAAGAAATATTTATCTAACTTTTCTAGATCAAAATATATAGATAATGCTGCTAAAGTTGATAAAATATTATATACATAATTTTCCAAATTTTTTTTAATAATAAATGTCAATTTTTTTTCACGATATTTTATATTAATAATTGAATTAGATTTCCCTTTTTTAATTTTTATTAAACTCACATCTGATTTTTTGTTAATACCAAATGAAATTATATTTAATTTATTTTTTATAGATTTAGATTTAAAAAATTTAAAAAACTTATCATCAGCGTTCAATATAATCGTGCCGTTTTCAATAATGTTATCAATTAGTTCCGATTTAGCATTAGCTACACCTTGAAGATTTTTAAAATTTTTTATATGAGCATATGAGATATTGGTGATTATACCAACATTAGGCATTATCTTTTTAGTTAAAAAATCAATTTCTCCTTTCTTATCCATTCCAACTTCAAAAATACCTATTTTATCATTTTTTTTTATATTAAATAAGGAAATCGGAACTCCATATTTATTATTGAATGATTTTTTTGAATAAGATGTTTGACATATTTTATTCATCATTTGCCCCAACATCTCCTTTAGAGATGTTTTGCCTGAAGATCCTGTGATTGCTATAGAAGAAATATTAGATGACACTCGTATCATTTTTGCAATTTCTGAAAATGTCTTTAATGGGTTGTTTGCATATATATCATTTTTAAATTTATTTTTTTTTTTATTTTGGTTAATTGAAATAGAGGCTCCATTATTAAAAGCTTGTCTAACAAATTTATTTCCATCAAAGTTTTTTCCTTTGATGCCAAAAAAAATATTATTTTTTTTTGTTATTCTTGAATCAATTGATGCATTATTAATATTTACATTTTTATCAATTTTTTTTTTGGTTATCTCTGAAATAATATTTGATTTCCAATTTCTATTTAAAGATTTATTCTTAGCTTTAATAAATTTTTTAATAAATCTTTTATCAGAGAAGAACTTTTTAGAGATATATTCTTGATAAACCTCGTGTCCTTTTCCAGCTATAATTACAACCTCGTTTGACTTAATATTCAAAATTGCAGACTTTATTGCACTTTCTCTTGATGGTATTTCTAATACTTTATTCTTTGAAATATTAGACTTTATATCTCTTCTTATTTTTTTTGGATCTTCACTTCTTGGATTGTCATCTGTTAAATATATTTTTTTACAATATTTATCAGCAATTCTACCCATTATTTTTCTTTTGAGCTTATCTCTCTCTCCTCCACATCCAAACACTAAATTAATATTTCTTAATTTAAACTGTTCCTTTACATTTTTAATGCAAATTTTCAAAGCATCCGGCGTATGAGCATAGTCAAGAATTACAATTCCATTATTGTAAAGTCCTCCAATTTTTTCGAGTCTTCCATTTACTGGCTTTATTTTTTGAGTAATTTTTAAAATTTTTTCTAATGAAATTTTACTTTTCATCGCAGCCATAATTGCCATTAGTAAATTTTTTATCTGTACACTTCCAATTAATTTTGTAGAAAAATAATATTTCTTTTTATTAAATCTAAATAATATTTTCTGCTCACTTTTTAAAAATTGATGATCTAATATTGTAAAATTTGATTTGGTATATCCCATAGTAAATTTTTTTATTTTTTTTAATTCAGTAATTCTATTTAATGTTGTTGATATTTTTAAATTGTCTTCAAAAATAGCATAAGATTTTTTTTTTAATAATTTTTTGAATAATATTAATTTTGAGTTAAAATAATTTTTATAAGATTTATGATAATCTAAATGATCTCTTGATAAATTTGTAAAGATACCAATATCAAATTTCAATCCATCAAGTCTATTTTGATTTAATCCATGACTAGAGGCTTCCAAAATAACATTTTCAACTTTTTTATCTTTTAATTTTTGTAAGATTTTATTTACTTGTATTGTATCAAATGTTGTATTTGAAAATTTGTTTCTTATATTTATACCATCAACTCCTAGTGTTCCAATTGAAGCTACTTTAATTTTATTTAATTTTAAAATTTGAAAATAAAAGTTTGCTATAGATGATTTTCCGTTGGTGCCTGTAACCGCGATCAGATTTTTTGGTTTTTTATTAAATATTTTTGAACTGAATTGAGATAATAATTTTCTAGGATTTTTTGCACTTAAAAATAAAATATTATTTTTACTACCAGTTTTTTTTATTTTATCAGAAATTATTATTTTTGATCCATTTTGGATGGCATCTTTTATAAATAAATTTCCATCCGTACTACTTCCTTTAAATGCAAAAAAAATAGATCCTTTTTTTACTTCATTGGAATTAAAGGCTATCCCTGTAAAATTTATTTTATGGTATTTTTTATGAAGATTTGGGAAGTAATCTTTGAGTAACATGGTTAACGCTCTTAATATTTTGTGGCTAAAATTGGCCCAATTTTATCCATGATCTGACCTGTTACCCATACAGTGGTCCAACCTGCTGTATTCCTCCAATTGCCCTTATAAGGATATCTTTCGTCTCTATAATGATAAACGAATTCTCTATTTGCTTTTGGTTCATCCAACATCACAGCTAATACAAATTTTGGATCTGAGGTTGGAAACACTGAGGCAAAAGTATTAACTTTTTTTTTAGAATAGCCACCCTTTGAAGGTTGATCAGCAGTTCCAGTTTTTCCTCCTATTTCGTAGCCTTTGACATTTGCAAATCCTGCTGTTCCTTCTGTTGTCGATACAATTTTTCTAAGAATAGGATTTATTGTTTCAGACAAATTTTCATTAAGTATTCTTGTTCTTTTAAATTTTTCCCTGTCTAATAACGTAGGTTTTATTTCATATCCTCCATTACTTATAATGGAATAACCTTTTGAAAGTTGTAATAAAGTTGTTGCAATTCCATGACCAAAAGCGACTGTTGCTAGTTTACACTTACCCCATCTTCCTAATTGAGTTGTGCCTACTTCTTGAATATCAAAATCTAAATTTGAAATAATTCCAATGGTTTGAAGAAACTTATTATAATTCTCAATACCAACTTTTTCAGCTATTCTAACTGAGCCAATATTTCCTGATCTTATCAAAATCTCCTCAGCAGTTAAATCTGACGGTATTTTATCATCATACTCAGATATAGAATTCCCTGCACATGTAATTTTTTTTTTAAGGTTCTTAAATTCTGTTTTGGGTTCAATAACCTCATATTGCAAACCTGCAGCAAGGGTAAATGTTTTAAAAACCGATCCGAATTCATACACACCTTTTGTAGCTCTATTAATATATTTTATATCATTTATTTTTTCTCTTTTATTAAGATCAAAGTCTGGGAGAGAAACCATTGATAAAATATTACCATTATTAACATTCATTAAAATTGCAGCACTCCCGATATTTTGAAATATATCTTTAGATTTTGATAGCTCTTCTTTAATTAAATATTGAAGATCTTTATCAAGAGTTAATTTTAAAGGTTCTTTTGTGGTAGTTAGTTCATAATCAAAAGTTTTTTCAATTCCTGATATTCCATTATTATCATTATCAATTTGACCGATCACATGGCTAAATAAGTTACCATTTGGATAAACTCTTGCTATGCTATCCTCTTGAATAAAAGATTTATCTCCTAAAAGTAGAATTTGTTCAAGTTTTTTCGGACTTATTTTTTTTTTTATATAAAAGAATTTTTTTCCATACATTTCCTTATCAAAATTTTTATTAGGAAATATTAATTTAAGTGAGATTAATAATTTTTCTTTGTCAATTACTAAATTAGGATTAATTCCTAAGTTAACTATTGGAACACTTTTGGCCAAAATATTTCCCTCGTTATCTAAAATACTAGATCTAAAATTTTCTTTTTTAAAGGTTTGTTTAATTTCAGGAATTTCTTTTATACTCAATAATATTATTTTAGATGAAAAAATAATTGCTAAGATAAAAAATATGAAAAAAATAAATGCTATTCTCTCAAAAGATATTTTTAGATATGACTTATTTTCTCTAAATGAAAAACTATCATTATACTTGTAAGAACTTTGAGATTTATTCTCTAATTCACTCATTAATTTTAACCATTTTATTAATTTTTAATTTGTCACTTAAAAGTTCAATTTCACTCAGATTTTCTAATTTTTTTTGCTCAAATTTGTCCTCAAAGTAATATTGTTGATACTCCATTAATTTTTTTGGTGAAGTTAAAATATTATAATCAAGTAAAGTTAATTCATAACGATCCTCTAATATTCTGATGTTTTCTTTTAATTGAAAAATTTCTTTATCCAGTTTTTTTGTGGAGTTTTTAGTTAAAGTTGTTGCAAATATTAAAAAAATTATAGGGGTAAAAAAAAATAATTTTTTCATAAATTATCTTATACTCTCAACCTCAGTTAGATTTTTGAATTTTTGTCTAAAATCATTAAAATCACATTTATCACTTATTTTAATTCCATATCTTAATTTTGCTGATCTTGAAGGTGGGTTTTGTTTTATCTCGTCAGTGCTGGGTAAAATAGGTTTTTTATTAATTAATTTAAAACATTTTTCTGAAACTTCATTTTCAGGAAAATACCTTGAAGAATTTCTTTGTTCTGAATAATGTTTAAAAAAAAATTTAACAATTTTATCTTCTATCGAGTGAAAAGTAACTACAGCTATTATACTGCCTACGGGAATTAAATTAAATGAATTAACCAAACCATTTATTAATTCACTGATTTCTTTATTTACTAAAATCCTTAAAGCCTGAAAAACTTTTGTAGAATTATGTATTTTTGTTTTTTGATATTTTTTTACGTTATCAATTATTTTAACTAAATCTTCAGTTTTTATAATATTATTTTTTCTTTTATTTACTATTTCTTTTGCAATTTTTTTTGAATATTTTTCATCACCTAAAACTTTAAATACTTTAGCAAGATGATTTTCATCCATGTAAGATATTATATCATTAGCTGAAAAATCATTTATACCCATTTTCATGTTTAGTTTTCCTTTATCATGAAATGATAAACCTTTTTGCGAATTTTTAATTTGATTAAGTGAATACCCTAGATCAAAAATTATACCTTTTATTTTATGATCTTTTAATTTGATTTGATCTAATTGAGAAAATTTTAGGTTATAAAATTTAAATCTTTTATTATATTTTTTTTGGAGTTTTGATGTGCTACTTAAGACATCTTTATCTCGATCTAATGCAATAACATTGTTTTTTTTATTCTCAAGAATTTTTTTTGAGTATCCACCTTGACCAAAAGTACAATCAATAAATGTGCCACCATAAAGAGGGGAAATAATGCTAATTAATTCATTTAGCAAAACTGGAAAATGTTTTTTTTCCAAGTTTATGGTGGCATTCATTTATTTTTTTGAAGACCATTAATTTTTTTGTCTTCTCAAAAATGCTGGAATTTCTAAATCGTCTTCTCCTTCTCTTGTTGTGCTTGTTTCCGTTGATAATGACGTTTCTTCTTCAGTTTCACTAATTGATTCATCAGAATTAAATAGCTCGGGTGTTTCTTCATCAAAATCAAAATTCTCCAATCCATTTGATGGAGAAGAGTTGCTTTCACTTGTTTCAAAAGACTGCTCGGAAGCTGTGAATGATTCATTCTCTACAGTATTTGTTTCCTCCGCAATATTTGTTGAACTCACTAATTCTTCTGAATTATCAGTTTCAAATGTTGCCTGACTTTCGGTTTCAGCTTTAATCTCTTCTTCTATTTTAAGAGCATTTGCACCATTAGTCACAATTGAGCTGTTTTGGTTAGAGAATGTAAAAGCTTGAGAAGAACCTGTATTAGAAAAATCAGAATATCCAGGATTTCTATTTTGTATTCTATGAACCATATTAATTACTGATTTCGGCTCTGGTTGTTGACCATCCAGAGAAGTAGCTACAATTGATACTCTCATTAAACCATCAAGACTTTCATCGGTAATTGCTCCAATTATTAGTTCTGCTTCTGGATCTACTTCGGCTCTAACTTTATTAACAGCTTCATCTACTTCAAAAAGTTTAAGATCCTTCCCACCAGTAATATTGACTAGTAAGCCTTTAGCTCCTTTTAATGTGTAGTCATCTATAAGAGGATTGCTTATAGCCATCTCCGCAGCTTTAACTGCTCTACCTTCGCCTTCGGCCTGACCAGTACCCATCATGGCCTTACCCATCGAACTCATAACTGTTTCAACATCTGCAAAATCTAAATTTATTAATCCAGGTCTTACCATAAGATCAGTAATGCTTTGAACTCCATGCTTTAGCACATCATTAGATAGCAAAAACGACTCTTCAAATGTAGTTTGTTCACTTGCAATTTTAAATAAATTTTGATTAGGAACTACAATTATAGTGTCTACATGTTTTCTTAATTCCTCAAGACCTTGATTTGCTTTTCTCATTCTTGAAGGTCCCTCATATAAGAAAGGTAGGGTAACAACTCCAATCGTTAATATATTTAATTCTTTAGCAGCACGAGCAATAACATGTGCAGCACCCGTTCCAGTTCCACCACCCATTCCTGCAGTTATGAAAACCATGTTAGACCCTTGAAGAACATTAACAATTTCATTTAAGGATTCATCAGCAGCAGCTTCGCCTATATCTAATTTTGCTCCAGCACCTAAACCTTTTGTTAAGTTCAGACCCATTTGAATTTTCGTTTGAGCATGACTCAATCTAAGATCTTGAGCATCAGTGTTAACTGCTATAAACTCTACACCTTGTAAACCTGCTTCTATCATTCCGTTAATAGCATTTCCTCCAGCTCCTCCAATTCCTAAAACTAGTATTCTAGGTTTCAACTCTTTTATGTCTGGTGTTTTAAAATTAATTGTCATTTATCCCCCGTTTAGTTATTAAGTTTTTGCTCCCATTTAAGGTTAGCCCTGTTAATATTAGATTTTTTTCTTGCAGTGACCCTAAATTTTTCAAAACTTGTTGGTTCCCATATTTGGAAGGTTTTTCCCTGACCAACAAACAACATGCTATTTTTTATTTTTGCATGTCTTAATAATTTTTCTGTAATAAGAATTCTTCCCTCGCTATCAAATTGTAAGTTAATACTTTCTGATAGTATTGAGGTAGCAAAATAATCTTTCTTATCCTCAAATGGATTTAAAGTGTCTATTGCATTTGAAATTTTTTCAATTCTATCTTGAGGCCAAGCCTCAATTGACTGATTATTAAATGATGGAAAGCATACAATTCCGTTGTATCCAGTGTTAGAAAGATAGCTTCTAAAACTAGCAGGCACAGACACCCTTCCTTTTTTGTCTAATTTGTTTTCGTAAGTAGATAAAAACATAATCCATAAATTCCATATTTGGGATATTATGGGATATTATGGGTTTTAAATTAGATCGTCAACACCTAATATTATAATCGAGTATTCTTGATTTGTTCTAAATTTCTGCAATGCAGCTTAATAGAAATTTTGATTTAATTTAATAAGAGATTAAATTTATAAGGTTATGATTTTGCCAGATAAAATATAAGCCGGGTTCTGTCATTCAAACTTATCATTTCTCTAGGCCTTAAATCACTTTAAGGCTCAAGCAACTAACCCAGATGACTAGCCAAAGACTGCTTTTCGTTATTTCTAACAGTGTCATCTCTACTCAGTCTTGCTCCCAGTGGGGTTTTCCATGCACTAGCTGTTACCAACTTAGCCGGTGTGCTCTTACCACACCTTTTCACCCTTGCCTTGATAAGGCGGTTTATTTTCTGTGGCACTATCCCTAGGGTCGCCCCCGCCAGCAATTAACTGGCACTGTGTCTTTGTAGAGCCCGGACTTTCCTCTTTAATTAATTAAAGCGATAAGTCATTTATCTGGCAACCGAACAATATAAATTTTTTTAAAAAATTCAACATTAATTATTTAAGTTTAACAAGGGATTTTGCAATCATATAACATTCTAGATCTAATTTTCCATCAACTAACCTAGGTCTAAATCTCATTTGAAAAATTTTAATGAGTTTTTTTAATTGATTAGATTTGGAATATTCAATTCTATAACCAATTTTTTTTAAATAATTAATAAATTTAATTAAATTTGATTGTGATATTTTGCCTCTAAATGTTTTGGTTTTTCTTGAATTGATATTGTGCCAAATTCCGATTTTATTTTTGTATAAAAGTTTCCATGGAAATTTTTCTCCTGGGTCTATTTTTCGTAAAGGAGCAATATCTGAGTGACCTAAAATATTTTTTTTGTTAATTTTATATTTTTTAATTAAAAACTTTGAAATTTTAATTAGAGATTTGACTTGTCTACTATTAAATTTTCTATAACCATATTTATGACCGGGATTTGAAATCTCAATTCCTATTGAATTATAATTTAAAGACTTATGATTTCTCCAATGAGATTTACCAGCATGCCAAGCTATATATAAATCAGGAACCATTCGAATAAGATTTCCTGATACAGTAATAAAATAGTGACAACTTACATTAGAATTAATACTTGTTAACTTTTTGATCGCTGATTTATCATTTTTCATTCCAGTATAGTGATAAATTAAATACTTTATTTTATTTTTGTCTCTTTTTTTTAAATTAAAATTTGGGGAATAGTTAATAATCATTTTTTCAACATTTTTCTGCATTATTTTAAACAATTAAATGTTTAAATAAATAGAAGATATAATATAAACAGATTAATGAAAAAAATTTTAATATTCTCTATTTTTTTAATTTCTCAACTTGTAACATTCAACGTTTTTGCAGGATCAGATGGTACGTTAGAAATAAAAAATGAAACTAAAGAGAGTACTTCTGAGGTAAAAGATTGTTTTGAAACTGTTAATAGAGGTATTTTTGCTTTGAATCAGGGTTTAGACAAAATCTTTTTTAAACCTGTTGCAAAAGGCTATAGGTACTTGCCAAAACCTATCAGATCAGGAACTAGCAATGCTCTTAGTAATTTATCAAATGTAGTCACGGTACCTAATAATATTTTACAGGGACAGATAAAGGAAGCGGGAATTAATGCATTGAGATTTTCTATTAATTCAACACTCGGTATTGCAGGTATCTTTGATGTGGCTTCTTATTATGGTCTAAATAAAACAGATAAAGAGGATTATGGACAAACCCTAGGAACCTGGGGGATAAAAGAGGGATGTTATTTTGTACTTCCAGTTCTTGGACCTACAACTATAAGGGATTCTATTGGATCAATAGCAAATTTTTCAGGTGGTGACGCATGGTTTAATGTTACAGTAGCTAACAATACTAAATACTTTGAAAATTCTGACTATTATTATTCTAGATTAACTGCTGGTGTTGATTTTAGGGCAAAAAATTTAGAAGCTTTTGACAGTCTAGAAAAAAATTCTTTAGATCTTTATGCATCAGTCAGAAGTCTTTATTTACAGGATAGAAAAAGGAAAATTTTAAATCTTGATGAGACTACGGAAACTATGAATGATGATGATTGGGAAGAAATAGATACCCAATAATCAATAATGTTAAAAACTAAATTACTTTCATTAATATTCATTTATGCATTATTTACAATTCCTATTCAGGCAAAAGAACCAGGCAAATTAATAAATGAAATTGTTAATGAAGCTTCAGTAATATTATCAAGCTCAGACCCTGTGGAGTCTAAAATTATCAAATTGAATAACATTGCAGAAAAGAGTGTGGATATAGATGGAATAGGAATGTACACACTTGGAAAATATCGTAAAAATTTAAATGAGGATCAAAAAATTAAATATAAAAAACTCTTTAGAAGTTATTTTTTAAAAAGTTTTTCTAGTCGCCTAGTAGATTATTCAAATCCCAAAATAAACGTTATTTCTGAAAAAAAAATAAATGAAAAATATACAATTGTAAAAACAGTATTAGAGGAAACATCTAAGAATCCAAGAATTGAAATCGATTGGAGAATTTATACTAAAAACCCTAAAAGGCCATTAATAAGAGATCTGATTGTTGAGGGATTAAGTTTAGCTAGAACTCAAAAAGAGGAGTTTAAATCTATTATGCAGAATAATAACAATGATATTAATTTTCTTTTTAAATCTTTCGAAGAATTCTTAATCAAATAAATATCATGGACAATTAAAGTATATTTGGTGGGCCCGCCAGGACTCGAACCTGGGACCAATACATTATGAGTGTACTGCTCTAACCAACTGAGCTACAGGCCCTAAAACAAAAAGCTTTTACTCTTTTTACAAACTTCATTCAAGATATTATCTTAAAGTTTCTTTAAAAAATAAAGTATGGTGATAAATATAGAAAGTAAAAATTAATTCTTGTAATTCCGAGAGTCTTATAAAGTTAAATGTAAATAAATCGTAAATTTCTGCTAAATTTATAGTATATGTATAATTACTATATCCGGGGTGTAAATTAAATTGGTCTACAAATAAATCTGGGAGTATAAATATTAATAAAATTATTGAGATATATTTTATCTTTTCATATGGAAAAACAAAGTCAATATAAGTTTTTTTTAAAGAGAATAATTTTAGAAATTTTACAAGAAAGATTGAAAATCCACACCATAAAGTTAAAATTCCTCTAGGGAGTTGGTCAAAAATGTTGGAAATATTATGAATGTTTGTTTCACCTTGATTATTTAATATCATAAATATTTCATTAGTTTTCCATTTAAAATAATGTTGTCCCCAAGATATTTCTTCAAAGAAAAAATAAATTATACCAAGTGTATAAAAATATAAAAAATATAAAAAAACTTTAGAAAATTTATGTTTGTTTTTTATAATAATATTTTTTATTAAATGATAGATTGTTAATACAAGAAACAATATTTGAAAGGACTCTACTAGTTTAGTTTCATTCCAAATCAATGGATTAAACCCATTTCTAGATTTATCAAAAAAAGTGAAGGCTGTATTACATTTATTTTTAAAACTTAATTCCTCAAAACAAAAGTAAGCTAGCTTGTAAGAATAATAATAAAAAAAACCTTCTACTAATAAAAAAATTATTAAAATTATGAATAACCTAAATTGGAATTTAAAATTAGTATTTGACATAAATTAAATCCATATGGTGGGCCGTGTTGGTTACGCTCCAACTACCCCTGCAATGTCAATGCAGTACTCTACTATTGAGCTAACGGCCCTTATTTAGCCCCTTCTCTAGTTTAGCTTTCTAAGAAACTTTTTAGTTGTTTTGATCTGCTTGGATGTTTTAATTTTCTTAGAGCCTTTGCTTCAATTTGACGAATTCTTTCCCTAGTTACTGAAAACTGAAGCCCAACCTCTTCTAAAGTATGATCGGTATTCATGCCCACTCCAAACCTCATTCTCAAAACTCTTTCCTCTCTTGGAGTTAAAGTGGATAAAATTTTAGTTGTAGCTTCACTCAAATTTGATTTAATCGCTTGCTCTAATGGTGCTAATGCTTTTGTGTCTTCTATAAAGTCTCCTAAACTACTATCCTCTTCATCCCCAACTGGCTTTTCAAGTGATACTGGCTCTTTTGATATCTTTAATACTTTTCTTACCTTTTCCAATGGCATTCTTAATTTTTTTGCTAACTCTTCTGGTGTCGCTTCTCTACCAAATTCACTCAAGATTAGTCTCTGAGTTCTCACAATTTTATTTATTGTCTCTATCATGTGCACAGGTATTCTAATAGTTCTAGCTTGATCTGCAATTGACCTAGTAATTGCTTGTCTTATCCACCACGTAGCGTAAGTAGAAAATTTATATCCTCTTCTGTACTCAAATTTATCAACTGCTTTCATCAATCCTATATTACCTTCTTGAATTAAATCAAGGAATTGCAAACCTCTATTAGTATATTTTTTAGCAATAGAAATAACTAACCTTAAATTAGCTTCGACCATCTCCTTTTTTGCAATTCTTGACTCTTTTTCACCTTTTTGAATTCTGCTTACCATTAATTTAAATTCTGTAACAGACATTCCAAGTTTCTTGCTTATCTCTACTAATCTGTCTCTTATATTCTTGAACTCTACTTTATTTTTTTGAAAAAACTTTTTCCAGACTTCATTAGTATCTAAGAAATTTTTTAAATTAGGATTTATCTCATTACCAACATAAAATTTTATAAATTCGTCCCTAGAAATTTTTTCATTTATTGCAAGTCTTAACAAATTTCCCTCGAGTGATACTATTTTTCTGTTTTCTATGTAGTGTTTTTGTACCAATTCCTCTAACTCTGAGGGAGATAACTGGAGTGATTTAATATTTTCTAAAACATCATCAACAATTTTTTTATAATTCTTATCTTTAGATGACGAAAATGTTTTAGAATTTATAACACAGTCTAATTTTTCATTCTGATATTTTATTAGTTTATTGTATTCTTTTGTTAAATTATTAATTGTAAGTAAAACTTTTGGTTTAATCTCAGTTTCCATCGCAGCAAGAGTAGGATTGAATTCATCATCGTCAGAATTGGAGTTGCTCTCCTCATTATTTTGAGAGTCACTTCCATCATCTGACTTTTTTTGTTTTGCACTTTGTCCAGTATCTTCATCTTCCATGTAATTAGTATCAATATCAATAATTTCTCTTACTAGAATTTCATCGTTCTGAAGCTTGTGATTCCACTCAAAAAACTGTTGAGCTGTAATTGGACTTTGGGAGAGAGCATTTAACATTACATCTTTTCCTGCTTCTATTCGTTTCGCAATGGCAATTTCACCTTCTCTAGAAAGTAGTTCTACTCCCCCCATCTCTCTTAGATACATTCTGATAGGGTCGTCACTTTTCTCGATTGATTTACCTTCCTCCTTAGATCCGTTATCTTTTTTTCTTAAAACTTTGAAATCTGCTTTCTTTTCAACTAATATTATCTTCTCATCAAGAATATGAATAAATGCCTGTTCTAGGTTTTCGTTCGATAAATTTCTTTTTCCTAAAGATTTATTTAATTCTTCATGAGTTATGAAGCCTCTATGGACACCCCTGCCCATTAATCTAGCAAATGATTTTGTAATTATACGTTCCACAATAAAAAACTCAGGATGTATATAATGCTAAAATTAAAAAAATCTATTGGATTCTGATTATAATTTAATTGATTTTCTGTTGTTTTTTGAGCTCTTTCAGCTCATTAAATGTTACTTCACTTAAATCTTTGGAAAATCTTGATTCTAATTCCTCTATTCTTATTTCAAGTTCATAATTTTTTAAATCCCTTATTATCTCGGATAAAATTTCAAGAATTTTTTGATCGTCATTTAAGTTTTTAATTAAAATATGCTTAACAGATGCATATTTTAAAACTCTATCTATCAAAACCTGATCAATTTTTAAACATTCTAAATCAGAATTTTCAAAATTATTTGTTTGGTCGATAATTTCTTCAAGTAATAATTTATTTTCACTACTAAATAATTTTACATTTTCAATTAAATTAAAATTATCTCTTATAAGCTCAGGCTTTTTTAGTAAAATATATAGAAAAGAAAATTCCTTTATATCGATGGCTGATAAAGACTTTGTCTCATTATAATAATTCTGAGTTGATTTGAGTGATTTTGTAAGTTTTATGTAATTTTTATTATATTTAAAGTTTGTATTTGGTGTTAATTCAGAAATTTTTTCTAAGAAATATTCAAGCACATACTTTCTAATAAATTCATCTTTAATTGTTGACGAAATTGATCTTAATTTTTTTTCAAAAATAGCTCTTGATGAAGGGTTGTCATTCATTTCTTTAGAATAGTGATTAAATATAAATCTATGAATAGGCACAGTGTTATTTTTAGAAAAATCTTCAAATAAATCCTTTCCTTTTTCATTAACATAGCTATCTGGATCATGTTTATTAGGTAAAAATAAAAACGAAATTTCTTTTTCCGGTTTTAATTCAACAATAGAATTTTCTGCTGCTCTTAAAGCTGCTTTATATCCACTTTCGTCACCATCAAAACAAACTGTGATATGTTGAAAAAATTGATTAAGAGTTAATATTTGCCTTGTAGTTAAAGAAGTGCCTAAATTTGCGACCACATTTTCCACTTTATTTCTACTAAGACCAACCACATCCATATAACCTTCAACAAGAAATATATTATCAATATTGTTTGAAAGTTTTCTTGTAAAATCTAGATTATAAAGATTAGATCCTTTTTTGAAAAATGGAGTTTCTGGTGAGTTAATATACTTAGCAAGGTACTTATTATCTTTTAATATTCTACCTCCAAGAGCTATTGGATCACCTGAAATATTATTTATTGGAAAAATTACTCTTTCTCTAAACCTATCTACATATTTTTTTTTTTTTTCGTCAAAATAAAATAATCCTGTTTCTTTGATTTCACTTTCAGTAAATTCCTTAAAAATCTCTTCTTTAAAGTTTTCATCATTTGAAACATATCCAATTTTAAATTTCTTTACTTCTTCAATAGTTAAATTTCTATTTTTTAAATAATCCTTTGCTTCTTTTGCTAAAGAGTTTTTAAAAAGATCTTGATGATAAAATTCAACATATTTTGCATATATCAGTTTATATTTGTTCCACTTTTCTTCTCTGATCTCATCCTCTTTTGAAAATGTATAAGGCCTCATCCCTGCTAAATTTGCTAAATATTTGACTGACTCACCAAATTTAAGATTTTGAGTCTTCATTACAAAATCAAAAATATTTCCATGCTCTGCAGTACTAAAGCAATGATAAAATTCCTTTTCATCATTTACTGTGAATGATGGTGTTTTTTCAGTCTTAAATGGTGAAAGGCCAACATATTCCTTTCCTCTCTTTTTTAAACTAACTGTTTTTGAAACTACAGTTGAAATTTTTAACCTAGTTTTTATTTCTTGTAAGTACTCCTTAGGATATTTCATTTTTGATTTAATAATTCTTTTATAATCGCTCCTGCTTTAGAAAAATCAATACTATCAGCATTATTTTTCTTTAATTCACCCATAACTTTTCCCATATCCTTTATTGAGTTTGCGCCCGTTGATTTAATTACTTCTTCACAAATTTTCTTTGTATCCTCATCGCTAATCTGTTTAGGTAAGTATTGACTAATTACTGCCACTTCTTGTTCTTCTATATCCTGGAGATCTTTACGATTATTTTTTTTATACAATTCAATTGATTCGCTTCGTTGTTTAATCATTTTTTTTAGTAATTTCTTAATATCCTCATTATCTGTCTCTTTTTTTTCGGCCCCGGATCTATTGTTAATATCCAAATCCTTAATACCAGATAATATTAACCTATAAGTTGATATTTTATTTTTATCTTTAGCTTTTAAAGCTGATTTATAGTCTGACTCTATGTTTTCTCTTAGTGTCATATTTAATTTTAGCCCATTAAGAATATAGTTCAAAAGGAAAATTTTTTTTTTTACAAAATATACATTAGATCAGTTGCGCAAAAAAAGGTTTTATTGTATAGACCTTTAACTCATGAGTTGTAATTGAACAAAAAACAAAAAAATAAAATTGCAATTAAACATCAATTTCCAACAGGTATTTTAGTTCTTGATAATAAGCTAGTTTTTAAAGGAATTGGCCTCGGATATCAGGGAACTTCAACTGGAGAAGTTTGTTTCAATACTTCTTTAACCGGATATCAGGAAATTATATCAGACCCATCATATGCTGGGCAAATTATAAATTTTACGTTTCCTCATATTGGAAATGTTGGAACCAATTATGAAGACTTAGAATCCGATAAAGTTTGGACAAAAGGTGCGATATTCAATTCTGAAATCACATCTCCATCAAATTATAGAGCTTTGAATAATTTAGATGAATGGCTAAAAAAAAATAAGATTGTTGGGCTAACTGGATTAGATACTAGAAGCTTGACAAACTTTATTAGAGATAAAGGTGCTCCAAAAGGCACAATTTCAAATAATAAAAAAGGAAAATTCAACATTAAAAAACTAATTAATATGTCAAACAAATGGCCTGGCTTAAATGGTCTTGATTTAGCAAAAGAAGTATCGACAAAAAAAACTTATATATGGAAAGGTTTTAAAACTTGGAAAAAAGAAATTGGGTATAAAAAAAATATTAAAACAAAATTTAAAATTGTTGCAATTGATTATGGGATAAAGAAAAATATTTTAAGATATTTTTCAGATTATAATTGTGAGGTAAAAGTGGTCTCATGTAAAACAGCTGCAGATGAAATAGTGAAATTAAAACCAGATGGTATTTTTTTATCAAATGGTCCAGGGGATCCTGCGGCAACTGGAGAGTATGCAATTTATAATATAAAAAAATTAATAAAATTGAATTACCCAATTTTTGGAATTTGCCTTGGTCATCAAATTTTAGCTTTAGCTTTAAATGCAAAAACAAAAAAAATGAAATTAGGCCATAGAGGTGCAAATCATCCAGTCAAAAATTTAATTACTAACTCTGTTGAGATTACAAGTCAAAATCATGGTTTTGTTGTTGTAGAAAAAAGCTTATCTAAAAATATTCAAATAACTCATAAGTCGCTTTTTGATGATACTATTGAAGGAATAAGGTTAAAAAATAAACCTGTCTTCTCTGTTCAATATCATCCTGAAGCAAATCCTGGACCACAAGACAGCCAATATCTATTCAATAATTTTATTCAAGATGTAAAAAAATATGCCAAAAAGAAAAGACATTAAAAAAATATTAGTTATTGGGGCAGGACCAATAATAATTGGACAAGCATGTGAATTTGATTATTCAGGTACACAGGCGTGTAAAGCTCTTAAAGATGAAGGTTTCGAGGTAGTTTTAATAAATTCAAATCCTGCAACTATAATGACTGATCCTGGAGTTGCTGATAAAACCTATATTGAACCCATCACAATTCCTGTTTTAGAAGAAGTTATTAAAAAAGAAAAACCTAATGCAATTTTACCAACAATGGGAGGGCAGACCGCATTAAATTTAGCAATAAGCGCAGAAAAAGCTGGACTGCTTAAAAAATACAAAATTGAGTTAATTGGTGCAAAGTCCAAAGCAATAGAAAATGCAGAAGATCGTAAAAAATTTAGAAAAAATATGTCTGACATTGGTTTAGATCTACCTAAATCAAAGATCTTAAATAATTTTAAGGATGCATATAAGTGTTTAAAAGAAATTGGTTTACCAGCAATTATAAGGCCCTCTTTTACATTGGGAGGCTTAGGTGGAGGAATTGCAAAAAATAAAAAAGATTTCTTTAAACTTGTCAAGACTGGGATGAATGAATCTCCTCAAAATCAAGTTTTAATTGAAGAGTCATTAGAAGGGTGGAAAGAATTTGAAATGGAAGTTGTGCGAGACAAAAATGATAACTGCATAATTATCTGTTCAATTGAGAATGTAGATCCAATGGGTATCCATACGGGAGACTCTATTACAGTTGCTCCAGCTTTAACCTTGACTGATAAAGAATACCAGGTCATGAGAAATGCATCTATTGCCTGCTTGAGAAAAATTGGAGTTGAAACAGGGGGATCAAATGTTCAGTTTGCTATAAATCCTAGAAATGGAAGAATGGTTATAATAGAAATGAATCCAAGAGTATCAAGGTCCTCTGCTCTTGCATCAAAAGCAACAGGTTTCCCAATCGCTAAAGTAGCAGCTAAACTTGCGGTGGGATACACTTTGGATGAATTGAAAAATGAAATTACAAAAGTAACTCCAGCTTCATTTGAACCAACAATTGATTATGTGGTAACAAAAATACCAAGATTTACATTTGAAAAGTTTTCCGACACTAAAGCAGTTTTAGGTACATCAATGAGATCTGTTGGTGAAGCAATGGCAATTGGAAGAAATTTCAAAGAATCTTTTCAAAAAGCTTTAGTTTCCCTTGAAACTGGGTTGTCTGGATTAGATAATATTTTTAATTATTCAAAAAAAGATATTTTAAAAAATTTAAAGATTAATATTCCGAATAGACTATTATTGATTGCCGAAGCTTTTAGGAAAAATGTTTTATTAAGTAAAATACACAAATTGTCAAATGTTGATCCTTGGTTCTTAAAACAAATTAAGGATCTAGTAGACGAAGAAAAAAATATAAAAAAGAAGGGTTTGCCTAAAACATATAACGAATTTAATAGAATAAAATCTATTGGCTTTTCAGATAAAAAGTTATCAAAAATCACAGGAATCAATGAACAAATTGTTAGATCTAAAAGGGTTGCGCTAAAAGTTTTACCTGTATTTAAAAAAGTAGATACTTGTGCAGCAGAATTTAAATCCTTTACTCCATATATGTATTCAACATACCAGAGAAGTTTTTCATTGAACACTGAATGTGAGGCAGACCCTAGTAATAAGAAAAAAATAATAATACTTGGAGGGGGTCCAAACAGAATTGGACAGGGAATAGAGTTTGATTATTGTTGTTGTCAGGCAAGCTTTTCTTTAAAAGAAACTGGATTTGAAACAATAATGGTCAATTGTAACCCTGAAACAGTTTCAACAGACTATGACACCAGTGATAGACTATATTTTGAGCCACTGGTTGAAGAATACGTTCATAATATAATTCTAAAAGAAAAATCAAATGGTAATCTGATAGGTGTTATTGCTCAATTTGGAGGTCAAACTCCAATTAAATTAGCAAAATTCTTACATGAGAATAAATTACCAATACTTGGTACTCAATATACTTCAATTGATCTTGCAGAAGACAGGGATAGATTCAGAAATCTATTGATTAAATTAAATTTAAAACAAGCAGAAAGTGGAATTGCTAACAAATTTAATCAAGCAATTAAAGTAAGTGAAAAAATTGGACTACCTGTTGTTGTTAGACCTTCATATGTTTTAGGTGGAAGAGCAATGGAAATTGTTCATGATAAAAGCCAGCTTAAAAAATTTATTAATGAGGCTTTTAAAGCTTCAGAACAAAATCCTATTTTAATCGATAAATTTATAGATCACGCAATGGAAGTTGATGTAGACGCTATCTCTGATGGTAAAGAAGTTTATGTTGCTGGTATTATGCAGCACATTGAAGAAGCGGGTGTACATTCTGGAGATTCTGCTTGTTGTCTACCCCCAGTTTCTATCAAAGATAATCTTTTAAAAGAAATAAAAATTCAAACGAGAAAATTAGCTTTGGCATTAAAAGTTAAAGGACTTTTAAATATTCAATTTGCAATTAAGAAAGATGAAATATTTGTTATTGAAGTAAATCCAAGGGCCAGTAGGACAGTTCCATTTGTATCGAAAGCTAATGGGATACCATTGGCCAAAATTGCATCTAGAATAATGGCAGGTGAAAAACTTTCAAAATATAACTTAAAATATAAAACGAATAAAAAATTTGCTGTCAAAGAGGCTGTATTTCCATTTAACAAATTTCCAGACAGTGATTTATTACTTGGACCAGAGATGAAATCAACAGGTGAAGTGATGGGATTTGATGACGATTTTGGAATGGCAATTGCTAAAAGTCAAATTGCTGCAGCAAACTCATTACCTACCAAAGGTTTGACTTTTTTATCTGTTAAAGACTCCCACAAACAAGAGATTGTTGGCGTTGCTCAAAGACTTGTAAAACTTGGATTTACTTTATCAGCTACTAAAGGAACAGCAGATATCTTAATAAAGAATGGAATGAAATGTAGAAAAATCAACAAAGTAAGTAGTGGCAAACCTCATGTGGTTGATGTTTTAAATTCTAAAAAAATTGCTTTAGTTATAAATACGGGTGGTGGAAATAGTGAAAGTAGAATTAATGATGCTTTAGCTTTAAGAAGAGGAACTTTGGCAAACAAAATTCCTTATTGTACCAATATGTCAACGGCCTATTCATTTTTAGAGGCAATAAACTCATTAAAGACAAAAAAATTAAAGGTCAAACCCCTTCAAGAAAATTAGGTTTCAACAACCATTGTATCTTTTGAGCCTCCACCTTGTGAACTATTAACAATAGTACTTCCTTTCCTTAAGGCAACCCTAGTAAGTCCTCCCATTGTCACATAAGTAGACTTACCATTTAATATAAACGGTCTTAAATCTAAATGCCTAGGCTCTATTCCGTTTTCAGAAATTGTTGGGATTGTTGATAATATTTCTAAAGGTTGAGCTACAAATTCTCTGGGATTTTGATTTATTTTTTTTATCATTTCCTCTCTCTCTTTTTTTGGAGCTTTAGGACCTATCATTATACCATACCCTCCAGAGGCATTTGCAGGTTTAACAACCAATTTAGATATATTTTCAATAACGTGCTGTCTGTGAGTTTTATTTTCACATAAAAATGTTTCTACTTGGTTTAATTTTGGCTGTTCCCCTAAATAATAAACAATCATTTTGTTTACATAAGCATAAACAGCTTTATCATCAGCTACACCTGTTCCAATTGCATTAATTATTCCAACATTCCCTTTTTTCCAACATTTGAATAATCCTGGGACTCCAATTAGAGAACTTTTGTTAAACACTTTTGGATCAAGAAATGTGTCATCTAATCTTCGATATATACAATCAACTTTTAATTTACCTTTAACAGTTTTCATATAGACATTATCATTTTCAACAAACAGATCTTTGCCCTCTACAAGAGCTATTCCCATTTGTTCTGCTAAGAACGAATGTTCAAAATATGCAGAATTATAAATACCTGGTGTCAATACTACCATATGTGGATTGTCTGTTTTTTTTGGAATACACTCAACCATACTTTGGTAAAGTTTGTTAGAATATTGATGGACTGATGAAACTTTGTATCTTGTGAATAATTCTGGAAATACATCCCTCATAACCATTCTATTTTCTAGCATGTATGACACTCCGGAGGGAACGCGT
>CABZNY010000002.1 GCA_902527265.1 uncultured Pelagibacteraceae bacterium
AGCAGGAGCAAGTGGTATTGCTTGTGGAGTTGTAAGAAATAATTATTTTCAGCCTGCAATGAGAGAATTAATGGCTCATTCTGTTTCAGTTTGGGAAAGTGATCCTAAAGCATTTAAATATAACGCAGTTGGTTATTTACAGATTTCACCAGAAGTAATGCATGCAGATGTTGCGACTATTTATGAACAACAAGAAGCAATTGGTTACGAATCTGAATTTATAGAAGGTGAAAAAGATTGCATGAAATATATGAAAGGTATGTTTGGTGATTGGCAAGCACAAGGCATAACTTCTGTTCTTCATGAAAAAAAAGGTGGATACGCTTTTAATAAAGACTCAATTAAAGCACTTGAACATAAATCTACTTCAAATGGTGTTGAAGTAATGAAAGGTGTTAAAGTCATTGGTTTTAAAAGAGGAAGTAATAGTAAAGCTGTTACAGGAGTTGAAACAGACAAAGGTACAATAGAGTGTGAACAAGTTGTTGTAGGTGCAGGACCTTGGGCTAGAGATTTTTGGAATATGTTAGAACTTCCTAAAACTGCAAATATTAAAGGTAAAGACGGTAAAATTCATGAAACAGATATGTGGAAATATTGGATGCTTCAAGAAGGTGTACTTGGTGTAGAACCAGATTTTTTAAAAATGGATAACGGTGAACAGCCACCTGTAATTCATGTGGATTCAACAGCTCCATTATACTCAGATAAAACTAAAAAATTAATTACAGATAAAATTTGGGGAATATATTATAAACCAGATATTGAAGGACTTGGTGTTCAAGGTGGAACTTCACCTTACATAGTTGATAAACATTTTGATCAAGTAAATGTTGACCCATATGGAATAGAGTCCCCTGAGTATCAAACAACAGAAGCTTTTAATGATATGTGGTGTTCAGCGTTAGCTCATTGTCAGAAAAGATTTGAGGGAAAATCAGATTTATATAGAAAAGGTCCTTCTGGTGGACTTGGATGTATGACACCAGATTCTTTTCCAATTTTCGATAGATTTTTAGAAAATGTTTATATGATAGCAGACTCTAATCATGGTTATAAAATGATTGGAGTTGGAGAACTTGTTGCAAAAGAAATCCTTGGGACAGAGAGTGAATTATTAAAACCATTTAGATTCAACCGTTACGAGAAGGGTGAATTACACCCAACATCCAATAGTCCGTTTCCTTGGAGCTAATTTATCTGAGTAGACAGATGTTTTATTTTCAGTTAACTTTTTGGTCTAAAAATTCTTAAGGGGGAATATGACTGATCTAGAGAAACATGTTAATCAACCAGGTAGAGCAAAATTAGTAAAACAAGTTAGAGCTAAAATAAATGAACTAAAAATTGATTATATTTTTTTTCAATTTATTTCAGTAACGGGAAGAGTTGTTGGTAAAGGAATTCCTGCAGATCATTGGGAAAGAACATGTGAAAAAGGTTTTCAATTAGTTTATGGAGCTACAGCTAACTTATTCTTAGATCGTCACAACAACTACATTGGATACGGTCCTGAAGCTAAAGAGTTGGTTGGAATACCTGACCCAGAAACTTTTTGCCAGTTACCTTGGGATAAAAAAGTTGCCAGAGTTTTTGTAACTTGTTTTAGAAATAGAGAAGAAAGAGAAAATCCAGGTGGTCACTTAACATCTGATTGTAGAGGTAATTTAAGAATTATAGCTAAAGAATTTAAGAAAAAACATGGTTACCAACTGAGAGTTGGAACTGAACCAGAAATGATGTGGTTAACTAGAAACGATGATGGTACTCCTACTGGAAAAGGTTTTTCTAAACCATATTGTTATCACATTGATCAGTTCGAGTCTTTAAGACCAGTTTTTATGAAAGTAATGGAATATGCTAGAGCTATGGGCTTTGATATGATTCAAGGTGATCATGAAGACGCTCCTGGACAACTAGAACTAAACTGGATGTATGATGATGTTTTAAGAAATGCAGATAGGTTATCTACTTACAGACAAATTTGTGCTCAGGTTGCAAGAGAATTTAATTTAATTGCTTGCTTTATGACAAAACCTTTTATGGGAGTTTCTGCAAGTGGTTGTCATACAAATATGTCTTTGTGGACAGGTGGAAAAGATAAGGTAAATAAATTAGGTCATAAGTCTCTGCCAGGTATGGATGAAGTTTTCAGTTATGTAGAAGGTGGTACTAATACATTTATGCCAGATACTAAAGATGTCCAGTTGCCAGGAAAAATTGGTTTGAAATCTATTGGAGGTGTAATGAAACACTTACCTGCTTTAACAGCTATTGGTTCATCAACGGTTAACTCATACAGAAGACTTTGGGATCAAGGTTTTTGGGCACCTGTTTATGCAGATTGGGGATACCAAAATAGAACTTGTGGGTTGAGAGTTTCTGCTCCAGGAAGATTTGAATACAGATCTGTAGATTCAATGCATAATCCATATTTAATGGGAGCAAGTTTATTAAAAGCTTTTGATGATGGAATAACAAATAATATTGATCCTGGAAAACCTGAGTCTAGAAATATTTATGAAGCTCAAAAAGCTGGAAAGAATGTTAAAAAATTACCTTTAAGTCTTGGAGAAGCGTTAGATCGTTTAGCGGATGACAAAGTTATTCAATCTGCTATGCCCGATGAAATGTATAAAATTTTTCATTGGTATAAGAATGATGAGTGGGAAAGATTTTTAGGAGCAACAACTCAATGGGATCTAGATACTTATTTGGATTGCCTACCATAAACAAATTTAGTTAAGGAGAAATATGTGCGGAATAGCTGGTCTTATTCATAGAGGAAAATCCTCTAATGTAGGAAATGAATTACAAGCAATGCTTCAAGCTTTAAAGCATAGAGGACCTGACTCCACAGGTTACGCTCTATATGCAGATAATGATGGTGAAAACTTCATAATGAGATTCAAGGTTGGAGAAAATGTTGGTGAAGGTAGTTCCTCCGTAAATGAAGATGAAAGTGTTTATGATAAGAGGAAAGAGCTTGTAGACGATATGTTAAAAAACCTTGGTGCAAAAGTATTAAAAGAAGAAAAACTAACTCCATATTCCTACAGATATGAAATGAAATATGACGACGATTTAATGGATTTTTCAAAGAAAATTGAGAGCATTGAAAGTGTAGAAATTTTATCAATTGGTAAATCACTTGAATTAATTAAAGATTTAGGAGATGCACAAGCAGTTTTAGATAGATATGATCTAGGAAAAGTAACAGGAACACATGCTATAGGTCATGCTAGAATGGCAACTGAGTCTGGAGTAGATATTAAATCTGCCCATCCATTTTGGGGTTATCCGTTTAGTGATGTATCAGTTGTGCATAACGGTCAATTAACTAATTACTGGAATAATAGAAGAGTGTTGGAGAACAAAGGCATGAGATTTATGTCTGAATGTGACTCTGAGTTGATAGCTGTTTATTTAGCAGAAAAAATGAGAAATGGAGCAACATTAGAAGAAGGCATGAAGGATAGTTTGTCAGGTTTAGATGGAGTGTTTACATATTTTGTTGCAACGAAAGATTCTTTGGGAATGGCTAAAGATACAATGGCAGCAAAACCATTAGTCTTATACGAGTCAGATGATTTAGTTGCTATGGGCTCTGAGGAAATAGCAATAAGATCTATCTTGCCACAAGAAATAGATACATATGATCCATTTGATGGAGAGGTAAAAGTATGGCAAATTTAAAAACAACAGAAAAAAAAACCAAAGCCCAATCAATGGGACTTCATACTGAAGTTCTTACAGGCAAAACTCAACAAAAATTTTTTAATCCTGATGAGGCAGAAAACTTTTACTATTGGGGAACTTATGATGTTGATTTTAATAAAAGAATTGACCTTGATGTAAATGATCTAGACTGCAAAGAGGCAAACAAAAAAATTGATGAGCTTATGAGTCAAGGCTATGGAACAATAGTTATAAAGAACCCACAAGGAAAACATAGTTTAGGTGTTGGGGTGCTAAATAAATTAAATTTAATATTTGAAGGAAGTCTGGGTTATTTTGGTGTTGGTTCTATTGACGGTCCAACTGTAAGAATTAATGGTAGAGTTGGATGGTCGTGTGCAGAAAATATGATGGCAGGAAAAGTAGTAATAGAAAAAAATGCAGGATCATGTTTTGGTGCAGCAGTTAGAGGTGGAGACTTAATATGTAAAGGTAGCGTTGGTGCTAGAACAGGAATTGATCAAAAAGGTGGAACAATTATTGTTGGTGGTGACGCTGGAGCATTTACTGGCTTTATGATGCAAAGAGGAAGGATAATAATTTTAGGTAATGTCGGTATAAACCTTGGAGACTCTATGTATGATGGAACTATTTATGTGGGTGGAAAAATTGGGTCATTTGGAAGTGATGCGATTGAGTCACCTATGACAAAAAGTGATATAGATTGGATTAGAAGAAAACTTAAAGTCGCTGAAATTGGCGGAAATTTTGATATTTCAAAGATGACAAAAGTAGTTGCAGGTAAAAAACTCTGGAACTATGACGCTTTAGAACCAACTGAGAAAAAAGGAGCAATTTAATGGCAAAGAAAAAAAACGGAAAATCAAATGGTCATTCCAATGGGAATGGTGGTAGTGAATTTTCAAAAAGAAATAAAAGTTTACTAGGTTATAACGCTATATTTACACCAGAAGTAATCGACGACATTCACATTAAAGCTCAGCTAGGAAGATACCGAATGAGAGGTATGGCTCTAATGAAAAAAATTCCTACATTTGACGATTTAGTTTTTTTACCTGGAACTCTTACAAGATTTGTAATCGAAGGTTACAGAGAAAAATGTGAAACGAAAACTATTATCGGTCCAAGATGTGAAAATCCAGTGGAATTAGATATTCCAGTTTATATAACGGGTATGAGTTTTGGAGCTTTGTCTTATGAGGCAAAAACAGCACTTGCAAGAGGAGCAACCATGGCAGGTAGCGCAACATGTTCAGGTGAAGGTGGAATGATACCTGACGAAAGAAGATATTCAGAAAAATGGTACTATCAATGTATTCAATCAAGATATGGATTTAATCCTCATCATGCACAACTTGCTGATGGAATTGAAGTTTTCATTGGTCAAGGACAAAAAGTTGGGATGGGTGGTCACTTGATGGGTCAAAAAGTTACTGACCAAGTAGCAGAGATGAGATCATTGCCAGCTGGTATTGATCAAAGATCTCCTGCAAGACATCCTGATTGGCTAGGACCAGATGACTTAGCTTTAAAAGTTCAAGAGCTAAGAGAGTTAACAAAAAATAAAGTTCCAATACAATTAAAACTTGGAGCAGCAAAAGTTTATGATGATGTTCGTATGGCAGCAAAATGTGATCCGGACTCTATTTATCTGGACGGTATGGAAGGTTCAACAGGTGCTGGTCCGCACATAGCAGCAGCAAACACAGGTATACCTGGTATAGCTGCAATTAGAGAAGCAAGAAGAGCAATAGATGATGTTGGAAAAACTGGAAAAGTTACTCTTATTTATGCAGGTGGTGTTAGAGATGGAGCTGACATGGCAAAAGCATTAGCTCTTGGAGCAGATGCTATTGCTATAGGTACGGGTGCTATGATTGCACTAAACTGTAATAAAGAAATTCCAGAGTCTAATTTTGAAAAAGAAATGGGAGTGCCAGCAGGTCATTGTTATCACTGTCATACTGGTCGTTGCCCAGTTGGTGTTGCTACTCAGGATCCTAAGTTGAGAAAAAGACTAAACCCTGATGAGGCAGCTCTTAGAGTATATAATTACTTACATACCATGACGCTAGAAGCTCAATTATTAGCTAGAGCTTGTGGTAAAACAAATATCCATTCATTAGAGCCAGAAGATATGGCAGCTTTAACAATGGAAGCTTCTGCTTTAGCAAAAGTACCGCTATCTGGAACAAATCACACAGTAGGAGTTGACGATTTTCATAAAATATAATTATGCCAAAGAAAAAAAGTAAAAAATCGAGCAAAAAAACAGTTAAAGGTCAGTTAGGTAAAAAGAAAGAGACTGCTCGAGAAAAGATGATAGGTCAAACTATTGGTTATAGGTATGATGTAAATTTATTGCCAGACTATTCAAGAATAACTCCTTTCCTAAAAAAATATATCGAAGCAATGGGTTGGGATGATTTAAATTGGTTGGAAGATGTTCACATGGGGTATGAAGAAGATAGACCTGCAGTTTTTGACAGAAACGCAAATGGTTGGGTAACTATTCCAAAAAAAATTAAATTACCAAATAACCAACAAGATAGAGACATGATAGCAAGAGAACTATTGGTAAAATTTCAAATGTCTCCAAATCACCCATTAGTAGATTTAAAAAAAGCGTATCGGAAATTTTAGAATCACCAACAATTTATATATACCTATAGTTGTAATATTATAAATTTTTATTGATACAATTGTTTTATTTAAGATTGATCCAATAATTCGAAATAATAATATTTAAATAATTTGTTTAAACAATTGGAGGTTAAATGACTGACGAACTAGGTGCATTGACAACCATATTTACAGAATTTTACTATTGGATAACAGTAGTACTAATGTTTCTTATCCACGTTGGATTCTGTATGTATGAAGTTGGAGCTTCCCGATACAAACATCATCAACATACATTAATGAAAAATACAATGCTGATTCCTTTAGTAACAGTAACTTGGTTTTTATTTGGTTGGTGGATTTATTGGGCATTTCCAACTGGACCAGGTCTTGCACCATCAATAATGAATGAAAGCGCAGCGCTAATTACAGATGACTCTGCTTTTAGTGCTAAGTGGTATCTGCCAAATAGTGAATTGATGGCAGTAAACTTAGGAGATCATATTAGTGGAGTATTTTGGGCTGCATTTTTACTTTTCTCATGGACAGCTGCATCCATTGTATCAGGTGCTGTAATTGAAAGAATTACTACTTTTGCTTTTGGAATTCTTGCGATTGCAATTGGATCTGTATTTTGGAGTATAGATGCTGCATGGGGATGGCACTTTGACGGATGGATGTTGAAGATACTCGGTTACCATGATGCTTATGCCTCAGGTGTAATTCACGCAGTTGCTGGTGGATTTGCTTTAGGGGTACTTGCTGTTTTAGGACCAAGAATTGGAAAATTTTCATCAAGCGGTGAACCTAGAAATATAGGACCTAGAAATCCTTGGCTAGTAACTATTGGATTATTCTTAATTTATACTGGTTTTTGGGGATTTTATGCTGCTTGTAATATTCCAATTTATGATCTTGGACCTGAGTATGGCATGGAAGGTGTAACCTACTTTACCGCAACAACAATTTATGTAACGCCAACCACACTTAGTGGAATAACAATGAACTTTTTAATGTCTCTCTCAGGAGGATTATTAGCAGGTTATGTTGTTTCCAAAGGTGATCCTTTCTGGACTTACTCAAGTGGTTTAGCCGGAATAATTTGTGCGTCTGCAGGAAATGACCTTTATCATCCAATACAATCTTTGATAATTGGAATGATTGGTGTCGTTATAGCTTACAAAATGCATTACTGGGTTGAACGAAGGTTCAAAATTGATGATGCAGTTGGAGCAGTAGCAGTTCATGGTTACGCTGGGTTTGCAGGACTTGTGATATGCGGTTTTGTATTAAATGGATACCCTTCTTCAGGATACAGTGTTGGTGCTATGTGGGATGGAACTACATACGCTGCAATAAATCCTTTAGGAATGTTCATAGGTGCAATAATCATGTTCTTTGTCCTTGGTATGATCCCAGGCTACATTATAGCAAAAGTGTTAAATGGTATTGGCAAACTCAGAATCCCGAGAGAAGTTGAGTTGGCTGGTTTGGACTACCAAATAATGGAGGAAGCAAAAGAAGACGAACGCACTGTTGCTTCTTCTAGTAGTTAAAGGAGGATGATATGGCTACAGTATCTAATTGGATAGATCACTTAAATAAACCTGCAGAGGATGTGGCGGGTGCTATTTATCCAGGAGTAGGATCAGAAGGTATATTAGTTCTTATACTTGCTGTTATTTGGATAGGTTGGACAGTTGTAAGCTCAAAACAAGAAAGTGATAAACTTTCTAAGCTTGCAAGAAGAAGACCAAGTTCAAATGCATGGAAGAGTAATATTACCGATGGATAAATAAAAAAAGATAAGGGCGCATTAATTTAGATGCGCCCTTTACAAAGTATGGACGAAGAAAAAAAAAATCTCAACAAAACACCAAGTAAAATGGCTAGATTAACATGGCCTAAATCTAAATATGGTGTCTATGCCGCAATCATTATTATTGTTATAATTAATGTGCTTTACTATAAAGACCAATTATTATCACTAATTTAAAACAAATTTATGTGTGGCATCGTTGGAATTTATCTAAAATCTAAAAAGTTTGAAAAATCTTTAGGAGGGATGCTTTCTAAAATGTTAGTCAGTATGGAATCTAGGGGTCCTGACAGTGCAGGTTTTGCAATTTATAATAGTGATAAAAATAAAATTTATAAATATTCTGTTTGTTTAAATGAAATGAGTTTTGAAAAATTCAAAAAGGAAATTAAAAAGAAAGTAAAATTTACAACTATAGAAAAGAATTCCGACCACATAATTTTAAAATCTATTGAAAAACCTAACAAAATTCTCCCTATTTTAGAGAGTTTTGCGGAAATATCACTAGTTGGTTACGGAAAATCAATTGAAATTTTTAAACAAGTTGGAAGTCCAAGTAATGTTGTAAAAAAGTTTAATCTAGATAATTTTTCAGGAACTCATGCGATTGGCCATACGCGAATGGCAACAGAAAGTGCAATTACTACAAATGGATCTCACCCCTACTCTACAGGAGAAGATGAATGTTTGGTTCATAACGGATCGCTATCTAATCACAATAACTTAAGAAGGAAATTGAAAAAAAATGGTTCTAAGTTTAATTCTGAAAATGACACTGAAGTTGCAGCTGGATATATCTCCGATAGTCTTAAAAATAGAAACTTAAAACAAACTTTAAAAAAAGGATTAAGCGAACTAGATGGGTTCTACACTTTTATTGCAGGAACTCACAGTGGTTTCGCAGTTCTTCGTGATGAGATAGCATGTAAACCTGCAGTAATAGCTGAAACAAAAGATTATGTTGCTATTTGTTCTGAGTTTCAAGCAATGGCACATATGCCTAATGTTAACAATGCAAAAATTTTTGAACCTGAGCCAGGTATAGTTTATTCTTGGGGAAAATAATGAATCTTGATTTAAAAAAATTGAAACTAAGATCGGTAAATGAAAAGCTACAAAGCATTGATAGAAAAACAAATAGTAGAAAATTTACTATATCAAATCCTGAAGGTAATCATGCTATATGTGCAGGTCTTACAGAAAATATTGAAGTTACTATAAAAGGTCATGTAGGTTATTATTGTGCTGGTATGAACCAAAATGCAAATATTATAGTTGATGGAAATGTAGGCACAGGTGTAGCAGAAAATATGATGTCTGGAAAAGTTCATGTTAAAGGAAATGCATCACAATCTGCAGGGGCCACTGCACATGGTGGAACATTAATTGTTGATGGCGATACTAGTTCTAGATGTGGAATTTCAATGAAAGGTATTGACATAATAGTTAAAGGTTCAGTTGGTCATATGTCAGCCTTTATGGCTCAATCTGGAAATTTAGTCGTTTTTGGTAATGCGGGTGAAGCCTTAGGAGATAGTTTGTATGAAACTAATATATATGTAAAAGGAAAAGTAAAGTCTTTAGGAGCAGATTGTGAAGAAAAAAAAATGGATAAAAAACATAAATCAAAATTAAAAGAGCTTTTGAAAAAAGTTGGATCAAATATTAAGCCTGATCAATTTAAAAGATACGGTTCCGCAAGAAAACTATATAATTTTAATATTGATAATGTATCTAACTATTAAATATGAAAAATAAAACTCTACCTCGTCAATCCTGGACATTTGATGCATACACTAACTCGGAAATAAGAAGAGCTGCTGAGACTGGTATTTATGATATTAGAGGTGGTGGTTCTAAAAGAAAGCTTCCACATTTTGATGATTTACTATTTTTAGGTGCTTCAATGTCTAGATATCCTTTGGAAGGATATAGAGAAAAATGTACAACAAATGTAACTTTAGGCACAAAATATGCAAAAAAACCATTAGAGCTTGATATTCCAATTACGATAGCGGGTATGAGTTTTGGAGCATTGTCCGGTCCAGCGAAAGAGGCGTTAGGAAGAGGAGCAAGTGCAGCTGGAACATCTACCACAACAGGTGATGGAGGAATGACACCTGAAGAAAGAGGTCAATCGAAAAATTTAGTTTATCAACTTTTGCCCTCAAGATATGGGATGAACCCAAATGATTTAAGGAAGGCAGATGCAATTGAAGTAGTGATTGGACAAGGCGCCAAACCTGGTGGTGGAGGAATGTTGCTTGGACAAAAAATAGATGATCGTGTTGCAGAAATGAGAACTTTACCAAAAGGTATTGATCAAAGATCTGCATGTCGTCACCCTGATTGGACTGGTCCTGATGATTTAAAAATAAAAATTTTAGAATTAAGAGAAATTACTAAATGGAAAGTTCCTATTTTTATTAAAATTGCTGGAGCAAGACCATACTATGATACAGCATTAGCTGTAAAAGCTGGAGCAGATGTTGTTGTCCTAGATGGTATGCAAGGTGGAACTGCAGCAACACAAGAAGTGTTCATTGAGAATGTAGGTCAACCAACTTTAGCCTGTATAAGACCTGCCGTAGATGCTTTGCAAGATTTAAATTCTCATAGAGAAGTTCAGCTTATAATTTCAGGTGGAATTAGAAATGGTGCGGATGTAGCTAAAGCTCTTGCGTTAGGAGCAGATGCAGTATCCATTGGGAGTGCAGCCATGATTGCAATTGGTGATAATGATCCGAAATGGGAAAAAGAATATGAAAAACTTGGAAGTAAAGCAGGAGCTTACGACGACTGGCATGAGGGAAATGATCCTGCAGGAATTTCAACTCAGAAACCAGAGCTAATGAAAAGATTAGATCCAAAAAAAGCTGGTAGAAAATTATCAAATTATTTAAAGGTCATGTCTTTAGAAGCACAAACTATTGCACGAGCGTGTGGTAAAAACAGTCTTCATAACTTAGAACCAGAGGATTTATGTGCATTAACTGTTGAAGCTGCAGCGATGGCTAGAGTTCCTTTGGCAGGAACTAGCTGGGTACCAGGTATAAAAAAGAAATAGTTATTGATAGTTAATAAATAATTCGTAGAATAATTATTAATGTCCAAAAATTTATCTAATATTGCTAAATCCAAAAAAATTAAATATTTTTTAATAAGTTTCGTTGATTTGTTCGGTATATTAAGATCTAAATTAGTACCTGCACAAGCAATTAAAGAGATGCAAAAAAACGGTGCAGGATTTGCTGGATTTGCAGCTTGGCTTGATATGTCACCAGCAGACTCTGATATGTTTGCTGTACCAGATCCAAATAGTTTAATTCAATTACCTTGGAATAAAGAAGTAGGTTGGCTTGCTTCAGACCTGTGGATGAACGGTAAACCTGTTGAGGCATCACCAAGAGTAATGTTAAAAAAGCAAATAAAATTACTATCAAATGAAGGTTACACCATGAAATCAGGTGTTGAGTGTGAATATTTTCTTATATCACCTGATGGAAATTCTATAGCAGACCCTAGAGATACTCAATCTAAACCTTGTTATGATCAATCAGCTTTGATGAGGCAATATGATTTAATAAAAGAGATATGTGATTGCATGATTACAATGGGATGGAACCCATATCAAAATGATCATGAAGATGCTAATGGCCAGTTTGAAATGAATTGGGACTACACTGACTGCCTAACTACTGCTGACAGACATACATTTTTTAAATTTATGGTCAAGTCTATAGCTGAAAAGCATGGGTTAAGAGCAACATTTATGCCAAAACCATTTGAACAACTTACAGGTAACGGATGTCATGCGCATATTTCTCTTTGGGATAAGAAAAAAAATAAGTTTTTAGATAAAAACGATAAACTAGGACTAAGTAAATTAGCATATAATTTTTTAGGTGGAGTAATTAAAAATGCAGGTTCATTATCAGCATTCTTTAATCCAACTTTAAATAGTTATAGAAGAATAAATGCTCCACCAACTAAATCTGGTGCAACATGGTCCCCAAGTAGTATTTCATACACAGGAAATAATCGAACACATATGATTAGAGTTCCAGATCCAGGAAGATTTGAACTTAGGTTAATGGATGGATCAGCAAACCCATATTTACTACAAGCAGGAGTTTTGGCGGCAGGTATAAATGGGATAAGAAAAAGAGTTAATCCTGGAAAACCATTATTCTGTAATATGTATGCCGATCACGAAAAATATCCTAACCTAACAAAATTACCAAATACATTAGAAGATTCTTTAGAAATGTTAAATTTAAATACAGTAATGAAAAATGCTTTTGGAAAAAATGTTTTAAACAGTTATATCAAATTAAAAAAATCTGAAATTGAAAGTTTCAAATCAAAAGAAAAATTTGATAAATTGAAACCTATTACAAAGTGGGAAAGATCTAATACTTTGGATTGTTAAAATATGTCTATTAATTATAGTCATATTAATAAATTTTCTTCATTTATAAAAAATAAAAATTATTCATTCAGTAGAGAAGAAATATTAAGTGTATTAAATAAAGAAACTATTGATAAGGCATTTAATACCATATCTAGTTGGGAAAATTATGAATCCACTCCCCTACTCAAATTAAATAAACTTTCAAAAGACCTTAATCTAAAAAATATCTTTTACAAAGATGAGTCTAAAAGGTTTGGACTAAAATCTTTTAAAGCTCTTGGAGGAGCTTATGCAGTAGCGGAAGTTTCAGCTGGAAGAAAGGATGTAGTTGTTGCAACAGCAACAGCAGGAAATCATGGAAAATCAGTTGCCTGGGGTGCAAAAAGGCTAGGAATTGTATGTAAAATTTTCATAAGTGAATTTGTAAGCGAAACAAGAGCTGACGAGATGCGAAAACTTGGAGCAGAGGTGACAAGAGTAAAGGGAAATTACGAAAATTCTTTGGATGAATGCATAAAGCAATCTAAGGAAAATGGGTGGGAAATTGTACAAGATGTTGCCTGGGAAGACTATCAAATAGTGCCAAAACTAACTATGGCTGGATATTCAGTGATGATAGAGGAAATCTCCAAACAAACTGATCATTATATTACACATATATTTCTACAGGCAGGTGTAGGAGGTATGGCCTCTGGTGTAATAGCAGGAGTTGCCAGATATTTTAAAAGAATTCCAAAAATTATTATTATTGAGCCAAAAAATGCAGACTGTGTATTAAAGAGTATTGATGCAGGTAAACTTACTAGAGTTGAAATAGAAAAAGAAAGCATTATGGGAGGAATGTCATGTGGGGATGTATCATTAGTCCCATGGCAAATTCTAAAAAACTCAGTAAATAATTGTCTAAGTATTCCTGATGACGACTTACCATTATCAGTAGCGATGTTAGCTAAGGGATACTTTGGTGAGGATAACATTATTGCAGGAGAATGTTCAGCGCCTGCTCTAATAAGTATAAATGTTAGTTGTAATAACGAACAAATTAAAAAGGATCTTGAATTAGATATGAATTCGAATGTTTTATTAATTGGATGCGAAGGTGATACAGACATAAAACTTTATAACGAACTTCTGTCAAAAGGATCAGAACAGTTATCAAATGGATAGTACAGCACTCGTTTGGATAAGAGATGATTTTCGAATACAAAATAATGATGCGCTGACTTATGCTTCAAACAAGCATGATATAGTTACGGCAGTATTTATTTTTAATAGTAGTATTTTTGATAATAAAAGAGAAGCTCAGAAGTGGTGGGTAAGTAAATCCTTAGAAAATTTTAAATCAGATTTAAAAAAATTAAATATTGGATTGGAAATAATTAAGGACGACGAAATAAATTTTTTTTCTAAAATAAAATCTAATAGTAAAATATCTGTTTATTGGAATAAAGTTTATGAGCCAACTGAATTAGAAAAAGATAAAAAAATTGGGACTAATTTTTCAAAAAGAAATATTGATTTTAAATTTTTTAAAGGCAACGTTCTTAATGAATATAATAAAATTACAAAAAATGATGGCACACCTTTTAAAGTCTACAGTCCTTTTTGGAGAAATGCAGAACAATTTTATTTAGAAAGACTGCCTGATAAAATAAACAAAGTTAAAAAATGTAAAAAGATAAACACATTGTTTAAAAACCAAATAAAATCTGAGGATATTTTACCTAGATCTGATTGGTATAAAAAATTTGAAAAGTATTGGGTACCTTCAGAGCAAAAAGCTCATGAAAATTTAGATAATTTTGTTAACAAAAGCATACTTAATTATGGTGTTGATCGTGACTTTCCATCAATTAAAGGAACGTCATTACTTTCTCCATATATTAGAAATGGACAAATTAATGTTGGAGACATTTGGGAAAAGTGTAAGAAACTTAAATCAAATAATGTGAGTGTAAAAAAATATACTAATGAAATTGGTTGGAGAGAGTTTTCGCACAGTCTCATAAATTATTTTCCACAAATGCTAAAGGGAAACCTAAGAAAAGAATTTGATAAGTTTCCATGGGTAAATAATTCTAAATTTTTAAAATCATGGAAAAAAGGAATGACAGGTTATCCAATTGTAGATGCTGGCATGAGAGAACTATACGAAACAGGATGGATGCATAATAGGATTAGAATGGTCGTTGGATCTTTTCTAGTGAAGCATTTAAGAATTAACTGGAAAGAAGGAGAAAAATATTTCAGAAATTGTCTTCTTGATTTCAATGAAGCAAACAATGTTGCACAATGGCAATGGGTAGCTGGTTGTGGCGCTGATGCAGCTCCATATTTTAGAATTTTCAATCCTATTTTACAGGGTGAAAAATTTGATAAACAAGGAGATTATGTAAAAAAATGGGTTCCTGAATTATCAAAAGTTCCTCTAAAATATATTCACAAACCATGGGAAATGGAAAAAAAATATCAAGAAGCAATTAATACTATTATAGGCTCGGACTATCCAATGCCGATTGTTATTCATGAGAAAGCAAGGGCTGATGCTTTGAGTGCTTTTCAATCAATTAAGAAAAAAAATTAGTCTCCAATAAAATGATGAATTACAGTTCTTGTTGTTGCATCTAACCTGTGTTCAAACAAATATAAACCTTGCCAAGTTCCTAGTAGTAATTCACTATCTTTTATACTTAAGGAGATTTGATTATTGGTTAATGCAGATTTGATATGGGCTGGCATATCATCTTTTCCCTCAGTTGTATGGACATACAACTTGTTGTCCATTGGTACCAATTTATCAAAATAATTAATTAAATCTTTTTGTACATCTGGGTCAGCATTTTCTTGGACAATCAGTGATGCGCTAGTGTGTTGTATGCTGAGGTTAATAATTCCATTTTTAAATTTATTATTATTAATCCATTCTATTGTATCATCAGTAAACTCATAAAGTTTTTGACCATTTGTGTTAATTTTTAGATTATAAAATTCTTGTTTCATACATTAATTAAAGTTTTGTGATGTAAGTTCATGCAATCGACTAACTGTTCTTTTAAAAGGCTTTTTCATGCTATCAATGGAATCTAGTGAATATAATTCAACTTCTGATTTGATCATTAATGGTATTTTTTTTTCATAAATAATATCAATAAAAGTAATAAACCTTTGTTGCTGATTAGAATTACTTTCATTAAAGTTAGGTAGATTTTCAATAAAAATAAAGTCACTTTCGTTTGCAATTTTAATGTAGTCCTCGGATCCAAGATTTCTTTTACAAATTTCGTCAAAAGAAACCTTAAGAACTCCCTCATGAAAGTTTTCGAATGCTAATTTACGACCCTTCACATCTAATGTCTTAGTGGTTTGTTTTTTATTCTTTGTAGCTTTTCTAAAATATTTATTAAATTTAAAGTTGGATGAATTATCTATAGGTGACAAAAATCTACTTAAATTTGTATTTTTTGTAGCTCTATAATCTTCCTCAATATTAAGTTCTAATTCGGAGCAATTGTTTTTTAAAATATTTAAAAAAGGGATGAATTGATCTCTTTGTAATCCGTTTTTATATAAATCTTTAATATTTGTATTTGAGGAAAAAATAACTTTGATATTTTCATTAAATATTCTTTCAAATAATTTTCCTAAGATCATAGCATCAACAATATTTGTTACCTGGAATTCATCAAAATATAATATATTAGTTTTGTCACTTAAATTTTTAACAAATTTTTCTAACCCATTGACATTTCCTTTCTTTTTATTTTCAAATATAAAATCATGAAATTTAACCATAAACTCATTAAAGTGTAATCTTGATTTTTTTTCTTTTAAATTTTCAAAAAAAAAATTTAAAATCATAGTTTTGCCTACACCAACATCTCCAACTAAATAAAAGCCCAATTTATTTTTTTTATCGTTAAATATTTTTTTAAAAAAAGGCTGTTTAAAATTAAGATTGTAATATTCGTTTAATTTTTGAACTATTTTTATCTGATTTTCGTTTATTTCTAAGTCTTTATCTTCACAGTGCTTTAGGTAAGATTTTTTAAAATTCATTTTTTTGTTTTAAAATCTATGCCGTATTCTGATCTTGGTCCTTTTCTCAATCCATATGGGCCTGCTAAAAAAATAGTCATTGGTCTAGTTCCTGGCTCCAGGTCAACTCTATGGAAATTGTTAGCGGATCTAAATCCAATATATCCTGGTGGTCGCCAAACTTTTCCAGTTTTTAATGTTTCCCAGTACCCCCCTCTTAAGATGATTGTGATGTAAGGAAACAAATGATTATGAACGCCATCACCATGATCATCATCTAACATTTCATGTATAAGAATATTAAATGGAAACCACTTTGGTCTATGTCTGAATAGAATGTAATACCTATTCATCCAAGGTTTTGCTTTATCAAACTCTGGGTGTGAGGGACCTCTATCTAAGACTACTTTTTTTCTTCCAAATTTTTCAAGAATTTTTAAAAACATTATTCAATTTTGGCTAATGCATTATTTTTTATTAAATACATACTTTTATTAAGAATATATGGTCTTGATATTTTTGAATTATTTATTTTTGTTACGTTTTCTTGAATGCCTGTTGAAGAATTAATGGTTATTAATCTTCCATTGCTCAGTGATACAAAAATCTTATTTTTAGCATGTATAAATCCTATCGGCTTAATCTCAAGTTTGTCTTTAAATTTTTTTAATATATCAGTAATTCTTATAATATTACCAGTTGGATCATCTATAATAAAAAGATACCCTTCATTTGATACTGTAAAAATCAAATTTTCAATAATAGTTGGTCTTAAACTTGAATTTATCGACTGAGCCCATTTTATAGCACCTGTTCTTGCATCTATAGAATAAAATTCATTTTTATTATTAGAAAAATAAATAGTATTATTTTCAAACACAAGATCTGAATTCTCAAGGCTAAACGCATTTTCGTATATTGTATTTGTTTGTGTAGGTGTTTGCCAAACAAGACTACCGTTGTATACATCGAGTGCAGTTACGTCTCCTAAATTATTTGTAAAAAAAATTATTTCATCCTTTATAACTATTGATAATTTTTTTTCTGATTTTATAAATGAGTTTTCCGTTTGAAAATTCCATATTTCATTTCCATTTTTTGAGGAAATAGCTCTTATAACATTATCAAAATCAATCGTATAAAAAATATCTTTGAATACTTTAATATCAGAATTAAAAGATGAGTTGCTATATTTTGACCATAAAATTTTTCCTGTATTTAAATCAACAGAATATAATTTTGACAAATTGTCATTTACTATTAAGTTATTATCGATCTGGGCAAAATATAAAATTGGATTAAGTTTTTTTTCTTTTTTATTATAATTATTTATTTTCCAAATCTCTTTAAGATTTTGATTTAATTTAAATATCGTGCCCTTACCATTAAAAAATATTATTTCATCAGAATTAGTAAAAAATAATTCGGGTTGATAAAATTTAAATTTTTTAATTTTAGTAAATTTATAATTTGATATTTTATTAAAATTTGTATCAAAGTTAATATTACCGTTACTGTTAGTTTTGTTGTTTTGAAATGGCTTATTTTTGAATGTAATTAGAGATTTTATCTTTAAATCAGGATTCAGCTCTTCTTTTATTGGCTCTATTTTTTCAAAAATATTAATTGACCCATCATTAATTTCGATATCTTTTTTGGAAAGGCTACAGCTAGTAATAAATATAAAAATTAATATATATAGAAATCTTTTACTCACCGAATTCTGAACGTAATCTTCTTTGGACTTCCAATTTAATTTTAGGACTTACATTTTCAATATTAATGACTTGCTCAAAAAAATCTTTAGACTTTTGTTTTTGGTTTTTTGCCAAGTAAAACTCAGCCATTAAATACATTGCTTGTGGTTTCCAAATACTTTCTGACATAATCACAGGGTTTAAGATATCTAATAATTGATTTTCATCTGCAATATCAGAATTAAAGAGACCTTTTTTATAAATTGTTAAATTTTTTATTTCTTTATCAAGCGATACTTCATTTATAAGAATATCAAAATATGAATTTATTTCGTCACTTGAAGTAATTAAATCTTTATCTAGAAGGAAAAAGAAAGCTAATGGGGAATATGTTTTATCTTTAGTATTTATGATTTCTATCAAATTATTATTTATGTTTTCTTTTTTACCTGTCTCAAAATTTATAACAATTGAATTAAATTTATTCGCTAGTTTTTCTTTACTACTTGACTTGAACTCTTGATAACCAAAAAAGGTGATCAATATTAAAATAATTAATATTAATGAAGTTATTAATTGTTTTCTTTTTGATATTAATAAATTTTTTAATTTTTCAATTCTTGTGTTTGTATTGATAATTTCTATTTCTTCATCCATTGATCATATTCCTTAAAACATACTGAAGAATACCACCGTTTTTGTAGTATTCTAATTCATTTTTTGTATCTATTCTGCACAACATTTTAATTTTTTTAATATCGCCTGTTGTATATTTAATCTCTACTTCTAAAAGATCTCCAGGATTAATACCTTTCTCAAGACCCAATACTGAAATTAATTCTGACCCTTTTAAGTTTAAATTTTGTCTATTCATTTTTTCTATAAACTGCAAAGGTAAAACTCCCATACCTATAAGATTAGATCTGTGTATTCTTTCAAAACTTTCTGCAATTACAGCTTTTACACCTAATAATTTTGTTCCTTTCGCTGCCCAATCTCTTGAAGAACCAGTTCCATATTCTTTTCCACCAAATACTACTAAATCAGTTCCTCTTTTTTTGTATTCAACAACAGCATCATAAATAGGCATTACTTTTTCTTCAGGATATAATTTAGTAAAACCTCCCTCTGTGCCTGGGGCCATTTCATTTTTAATTCTAATATTAGCAAATGTTCCTCTCATCATTACTTCATGATTTCCTCTTCTTGCACCATATGAATTATAATCCTTAGGCAAGATTTGATGCTTCATAAAATAATTTCCTGTTGGGCTTTCTTTTTGAATACTTCCAGCTGGAGATATATGGTCTGTTGTTACCATATCCCCTAAAATTAATAATGGTCTTGCATCTTTTATTTCCTTAAAACCCTCTGGTTCATCTGGTAAATTTTCAAAAAATGGTGGTTTTTTTACATAGGTAGAATTTTCTTCCCAATTATAAATACTTCCTTTGTCCACTTTAATTTTTTGCCATTGTTTTGGTCCCTCAGAGACATTTGAATATCTGTTCACAAACATTTCTGGGTTTAAGGATTGTTTAAGAGTTTCCTCAATCTCTTTATTAGAAGGCCAAATGTCTTTTAAGTAAACATCTTGTCCTTTGTTATCTTTACCCAATGGATCTTTATACAAATCCATTCTCATAGAACCAGCAATTGCATAAGCTACTACAAGAGGAGGTGAAGCTAAATAGTTAGCCTTTACTAAAGGAGAAATCCTTCCTTCAAAGTTTCTATTACCAGACAAAACTGAAACCGCATATAAATTATTTTCTTTAACAGCATCAGTAATATTATCTGGCAAAGGTCCAGAGTTACCAATACAAGTAGTGCAACCATAACCAACTAAATTAAAACCTAATTCATCTAAATATTTACTTAAACCAGCTTTATCTAAATAGTCAGTAACAACTTGTGATCCAGGTGCTAATGAAGTTTTAACCCAAGGTTTAACTGTTAAGCCTTTTTCGATTGCATTTTTGGCTAACAATCCTGCACCAATTAATACATTTGGATTGGAGGTATTCGTACATGAAGTAATAGCTGCAATTAATATATCTCCATCTTTTATCTCAAAATCCGTGTCTTTAACTTTTGCTATTGTTGGATCAGTTTTTTTGCATATATCTTCAAAAACTTTTATAAAATTTTTCGATGCTTCTGTTAAAAGAACTTTGTCTTGTGGTCTTTTTGGTCCAGAGATTGTTGGAACAACTATAGACATATCTAAAGATAAAGTATCAGTAAAAACAACATCTTCACTTGCCCACAAATTTTGTTCTTTTGCATATTTTTCTACGATTTGTATATTTTCTTTTGATCTTCCTGAAAATTCTAAATATTTTAAAGTTTCATCATCAATTGGAAAAAAACCACAGGTAGCACCATACTCAGGTGCCATGTTGGCAATAGTTGCTCTATCAGCAAGTGTTAGATTTTTTAGACCTTCTCCATAAAATTCCACAAATTTGCCTACAACACCTTTATCTCTTAACATTTTCACTACTGTTAAAACTAAATCGGTAGCAGTTGTACCTTCGGGTAGTTTATTTTTCATTTCAAACCCAATCACCTCTGGTATCAACATTGATATAGGTTGTCCAAGCATACCTGCTTCTGCTTCAATTCCTCCAACACCCCAACCTAGTACTGATAAACCATTAACCATTGTGGTATGACTATCTGTTCCAACTAGCGTATCTGGAAATAAGTACTCTTTATCCTCAAATTTTTCATTCCAAACTACTTTTGATAAGTATTCTAAATTTACCTGGTGACAAATTCCTGTACCTGGAGGAACAATTCTAAAATTATTAAAGGCTTGCTGTCCCCATTTTAAAAAAGAATATCTCTCAAGGTTTCTGTCAAACTCAATATCAACATTCTCTTTTAATGAATTCTTTGTTGCAAACTTATCCACTTGAACTGAGTGGTCGATCACTAGATCAACCGAAGAAAGAGGGTTAATGGTATTTGGATCTTTGTTCTTTTCCTTAACTGTATCCCTCATTGCAGCAAGATCAGCTACAGCAGGTATACCTGTATAATCTTGCAAAAGCACTCTTGCAGGTCTATATGCAATTTCTGTTTTGGATTTTTTTGAATTTAACCACTCTTTAATCGCCAAAATTTGTTCTTTATTAACTGTCACATTGTCTTCATATCTAAGAAGATTTTCAAGTAAGACTTTTATTGATTTTGGTAATTTATTTATGCCTTCCAAACCATTTTTCTCTGCTTCTTTTAATGAATAATATGAATAATTTTTTCCATTTACTGATATTTCTTTTAGACATTTAAATGAATTTTGATTTCCTGGTTTCATATTTTTTAGTAATAAAAAGTTGCTATACAGCTTAATAAGAGTGCCGACATAACATAATTAAACCATTTAATAAATTTCTCATTTGTCGCGAATTTCCTCATAAATTTTCCAATTATAGTCCAAAAAATAATACTAATAACTGCAAACAAAAAGGCAATGCTTAATAACCAAATTGAATATGAAATAAAGTTACCACCAGACTCTACATAGGTAGAAACTGCAATTATAGCAACAATTACACCTTTAGGGTTTAAAAATTGATATAGAAATGTTTCAACAAAATTTACAGGTTTTAAATTATCACTTTCGTTTGATGATTTTGAAAATGATATTTTATAAGACAAATATATTAAAAAAATTGTACCCGTTATGATTAAACCTTTTTGGATTATTGGATAAAGCCTAAATATATTTATTAAACCAAAGTTAATTACTGCTAACATAAATGTAAATCCAAAAATTACACCCAACATCAAAGGGATAGTTTTTTTAAAACCATGATTAAATCCAGAGTGAGAGGCAACAATATTATTTGGTCCTGGAGAACAGCTTGTAACAAACATAAACAAACATAGGGACAGTAATTCGGGGTGCATGTTTATGCTACAGGCAAACCATTTTCTACTTTTTGGGATGGGTGAACAAGAACAACTTTGCCTTCCTCATCTATAGAACCAAGTATTAAAACCTGAGAGATAATACCTGCTATATTTTTTTCAGGAAAGTTACATATACCAATAACTTGTTTTCCAACTAAATTTTCCTTATTATAATAATGAGTTATCTGTGCTGATGATTGCTTAATTCCTATATCTTTGCCAAAGTCAACTTCGACAACAAGAGATGGTTTCCTTGCTTTTTCATTTTTTTTTACCGATATTACTGTTCCTACTCTGATATCTACTTTGTCATAAATGTCGTAGGTTATTTGTTCTTTCATAGATTTAATATATAATTAAAAACAAATGAGTACAGGAAATAATTTAGAAGAAATATATAGTAATTCAATTAAAATACTTAAAGATTTAATTGCATTTAAAACTGTATCTGGTGAAAACAATACTCAACTAATTGACTATTGTGATAACATTTTAAATTCATTGGGTGCAGTATCTTTTAGAACATATGATGAAGAGGAAAAAAGAGTAAATCTATTTTCAACTATAAAAGCTAAAAAAAAGAGTAACAAAAAACCAATAATTCTATCTGGACATACTGATGTGGTTCCAGTTTCTAAGGGATGGGCAACAGATCCTTTTGATGCAACAATCAAAGATGATAAATTATTTGGTAGAGGCTCATGTGATATGAAAGGATTTATAGCATGTGCATTAGCATACGCACCTATTTTCTCTTCTTCAAATTTAGACAGAGATATTCATTTTTCATTTACGTTTGACGAGGAAACTGCTTGCATAGGTGCCCCTATATTAATTAAAGAATTAAAAAAAAGAGAAATTCATGATTGTATTTGCATAGTGGGTGAACCAACCAATATGAAAATAATAGATGCACACAAAGGATGTTATGAATATACAACATATTTTGAGGGTCTTGCAGGACATAGTTCACAACCAGAAAAAGGTGTGAGTGCAGTTGAATTTGCTGCAAGATATGTGAATAAACTATTAGAATTAAAAGAAGAACTTAAATCCAGACAATTAAAAGATTCAATCTTTGAACCACCTTATTCAACTTTGCAAGTGGGTGGAATTTTTGGTGGCATAGCACACAATGTCATTGCTGATAAATGCCATGTAAACTGGGAGACAAGGCCTGTGGTTAAAGAAGATGGAGTTTTCTTAAATAACAAAATAGATAAATTTACAAATGAAATTCTTTTACCAGAAATGCAAAAAATTTATCCAAAATCTTCCATTAAAAAAACTATAATTGGTGAAATTACTGGTTTCGATAGAGTCTCTAACTCAGAAGCATGCGAGTTTGTTTCGAGCATAACTGGAGATAATTCTAGAGATGTAGTTTCTTTCGGAACAGAAGCAGGATTATTTCAGGAGATTGGAATTAGTACAGTTGTATGTGGACCTGGATCTATAAAGCAAGCTCATAAAATTGATGAGTTTATAAAACTATCTGAAATTAAAAAATGTATTAGTTTTTTAGATGGTATTAAAAATAAATCTTTGAATTAACTCCAACCACCAATAGATTTTACTTCTAAAAATTCTAATAAACCTTCTTTTCCACCTTCTCTTCCGATTCCAGAGTGTTTAAATCCTCCAAATGGAGCGTCTACAGCAAGTGAAGCAGTATTTGCAACTATCATTCCTGATCGAAGTTTTCTTGCAACTCTTTTTACTTTTTCTTGATCTTCAGTTTGAACATAGTTTGTCAAACCATAAGGAGTATCATTTGCAATTTCTATTGCCTCTTCCTCTGTTTCAAATGGAATTACTGACAATACTGGACCAAAAATCTCAGTTCTGGCAATTTCCATATTATTGTTTACATCTGCAAAAACAGTTGGCTTTACATAATAACCATCTTCAAAACCATCAGGTTTTCCAGGTCCCCCTGCTATTAAATTAGCACCTTCATCTATGCCCTTTTTAATTAAACCTTGAATTTTATTATATTGCGTTTCTGATATTACTGGACCTATATGGTCCCCTTCTTTTTGAGGAATATCAACTTTATATTCATTAGCAAATTTTTTTAATCTACTTACTGCATCATCATAAATTGATTTTTCTACCAGCATTCTTGTAGGTGCATTACATGATTGACCTGAATTTCTAAAACATCTTGCAGCTCCCCTTTCAATTGCGTCAGAGTCAGCGTCTTTAAAAATAATATTAGCTCCTTTTCCACCTAATTCAAGACTTACCCTTTTAAAGTCTTTTGCTGCGTTTTGAGAAATTAGAGCTCCTGCTCTTGTTGATCCTGTAAAAGATATCATATTTACATCTTTATGACTCGTTAGTGCATTACCTGTAGTTTCCCCATCTCCATTAACTAAATTAAATACACCTTTTGGAAAATCTGCCTCATCAATAAGTTCTGCAAGTATCATAGATGATAGAGGTGCTAATTCAGAAGGTTTTAAAACCATAGTACATCCTGCTGCTAAAGCTGGGATTACTTTTAAACAAACTTGATTCATTGGCCAATTCCAGGGTGTTATTAATACGCAAACTCCTTTGGGTTCATAAATAATTCTCTGATCTTGTGCATGATCTCCTAAAGGTTTTTCAAAATCAAAAGCTTTAAGATATTTTATAAATGATTTCGTATGACTGGCTCCTGTACCAGTTTGTAGTTTGGACGCAAAATCTTTTGGAGCACCCATTTCCATCATTATTGCTTCTGTAGTTTCATTCCATCTTTTTTTATATAGCTCATAAAACTTTTCTAATAGTTTAATCCTCTCCTCTTTTTTTGTGAAACCCCAAGTTTGAAAAGCATTTTTTGCAGCTGATACTGCATCATCAACATCTTCTTTTCCACCCAGTGAAATAACTGCACAACTTTTTTCTGTAGCAGGATTTATTACTTGAATGTCTTTAGAATTTTTTGGCTCTACCCATTTACCATTTATATAAAAATTTCTTTTTTCTAACATATATTAAGCTATCTATTCTTTAGGCTTTTGCAAACAAATTTGTCAATTCATAAACAATTGTTGCGGCTGCTAAAGAAGTTACTTCTGCATGATCATATGCTGGCGCTACCTCAACTACATCTGCTGAAACTAAGTTTAGCCCTGACAATCCTCTTATAACATTTACAATTTCTCTTGTAGTCATACCTGCTATCTCAGGTGTACCAGTTCCAGGAGCAAAAGCTGGATCTAAGACATCAATGTCTATCGACAAATATAAAGCATTGTCTCCTACTCTGTTCCTAATTCTCTCAACTATTTTGTCTATACCTTCTGTTTGAAATTCATCACAATGAATTATTTTAAAACCAAAACTTTCATCATTCTTTATATCTTCCCTACTATAGAGTGGACCTCTAATTCCAACGTGCATTGATGCATCATCTAAAAATAAATTTTCTTCTCTAGCTCTCCTAAATGGTGTGCCGTGTGTATAAGGTGCTCCAAAATAAGTATCCCAAGTATCTAGGTGAGCATCAAAATGGACTAAAGAAACTGGGCCTTTATTCTTTTTATTAATTGCTCTAAGCAATGGAACAGCTATTGTATGATCACCACCAAGGCTAATAATCCCTCCTACTTTATTTAAAAGTTCTGTAGCACCAACCTCTATTTGTTTTATAGCTTCATCAATATTAAATGGATTGCACGCAATATCTCCTGCATCAGCAACTTGTTGCACTTTAAATGGTTCGACATCGTAACTTGGATGATAATTTGTTCTTAAATGTCTTGAAGCTTGTCTTATACTCTGAGGTCCAAATCGTGCTCCAGGTCTGTAACTAGTTCCTGAATCAAAAGGAACTCCTACAATTGCAACATCACAACTTTCAACATCTCTTAATTCTGGTAATCTAGCGAAGGTTGATGGTCCCGCATATCTTGGTACTTTTGTTCCACTTACCGGTTGGATTGGTTTTTTATTCTTATCTTTCAATTTTTAGAGCTATTTTTATGAATAAATTCAGCTGCTTTTTTAAAATCAATGATATTTTTTTGATGCATAGAAAGCTCTTTATTCGAATTTGATGAAACTAGAATTATTATTAGAGCAATTATAATAGCTGCAGCATAATAAAAAGGCATTTTTTTCTTCCAGGAAATTAGAATTTTTGTAGCATTTTCTGCTTGTTTTTTTGTTGGTCTATTTGCCATGATTTTAGTTTACCAGAGGTTTGCCAGTTTTCAATGTATGTTTAATTCTTTCTTGAGTTTTTTCTGTCTCAATTAGCTTCATAAATGCGTCTAATTCTAATTTATATAAATCATCCTCTGATAAAGTTTTTTCTAAATTAGTATCTCCACCACTTAAAACCTTTGCTAGTTCTTTTCCAACTTCCATTCCATGATCAAGAATAATTTTTTCATTGTATAATTTTTCTAACATTTTTACCATTTTGTCATAAACGCTTTTTCCTGATAGATTAAATGTACACTCCTCTGTAGGAGAAAAATCTTTATTATTTTGAATTATCTCTTTAGAAACTTGTAATAAACTATTTCTACTCATTATTTTTTTGTCCTCTGGTCTTAAATATTTTAATGGTTCAGCTTCAATTGGTGAAGTTGCAGTTTTAGCATATCCAATTATATCAAATACTTTTAAAGAAGCGTAATCAGGATCATTTTTTGCTTCTTCAGTTTGAGACCATCTCCAAAGCATTTCTTTACATCCTCCACCTGCTGGAATTAATCCAACCATAGTCTCAACTAAGCCAACTACAATATTGGTATGAGATGCAACAAAGTTACTTTGACATAAAACTTCAAAACCTCCACCTAACGCCAATCCTGATGGCGCTGATACAACTGGATATTTTGAATATTTTAAATGTTTGCAGGTCTCTTGAAAATATTTAACAAACTTTTCAATAGATTTAAAATCTCCTTTGTCTGCAAAATTCATTGTGTATGACAAGTTTACACCTGCTGAAAATTGCATTGATTCATTTATTATTATTAAAGGTTTGTCTGTTGCATTTTTAAGACTGTCCATTGAATCATAGTCTAAAGCGTTAGCTTTTGTTGTGAATTCAACAATATTAAAATCATCAAATCTATAGGTTTCAGCAGAGTTGTTTTTATCTAATTTAGTTGCTCTAGGTTTTATTTTTCCTAAAGTTTCTAAATCAGTGTATTGTTGTCTTTCACCATAAAAGTTTTCATCTTTACTTTGAGATAAGTTTTCAAGAAACTTATTATTTTCAAATGTATCTATTCTGTCAAAAAAATTCTTAACACCAATTTCTTTTAACATTTCAAAAGGTCCCTTGGACCAGTTAAAACCAAGTCTCATTGCTTCATCAATATCATTAAATTTATCTGTAATACCTGGAACTAAAGATGATGCATATTTAATAATTTTTGAAATTACAGACCAAGCGTATTCACCATATTTATCTTTTCTGTTTATAAGACCAACAATATCCATTTTTTCTGATCCTAAATTGAACTTTTGAGATAGTGAATATTCACCTGTTTCTAAGTTTATACCTTCTAGAATTTTTTTATCATCAGACTTATTCATTCTATAGAAACCACCTTTTCCTTTTCTTCCAGTGTATCCAGTTTCTATAAGTTTTTTCACTAATGGTATTTCTTTAGCAACAACTTGAAAGTCATCAGTTTTAGGTAGTTCTTTAATAAAACTTTTCAAAACATCGGCCATCAAATCAATTCCAATTAAATCATACAGACCAAAAACACCCGTTTTTGGTATTCCCATTGGCCTACCAAAAACAGCATCAGCTTCTTCAATTGTTAATTTCATTTTAAAAGCTTCAGTCATAGCCACTTGCATAGCATATACACCTATTCTATTTCCTAGAAATCCTGGAGTATCATTACAGATTAATGCTCCTTTTCCTAAATCTTTTTCACAAAAATTTTTAAGTGAGTTTATTTGATCTAAGTCATTATTTTCATTTTTTACGATTTCTAACAAATCCATATATCTGACTGGATTAAAGAAGTGAGTTATACAAAAATCTTTTTTTTCTTTATCTGAAAGTTTTTCTGAGAGAACTTTAATTGGAATAGAAGATGTATTAGAAGATACTATTGATCCTTTCTTTCTTTCTTTAAAAATTTTTTCATATATATTGTGTTTAATATCAATTCTCTCAACGACGGCTTCAACTATCCAGTCTGCTTCACCAACCTCATTAAAATTATCATTTATATTTCCAACATTAATATTATTTATTTTTGACTTATCTATTAATAAAGGAGGTCTAGATTTTAAAATTCTATCCCTAGCTTTTTCAGAAATTTCAGTTGTTAAGTCTAACAATGTTACTGGAACATTTGCATTACATAATTGAGCAGCTATTCCACTACCCATTGTGCCTGAACCTATGACTACTACTTTATTAATTTTCATAATGAGAATTAAAGTTTATAATGAATATCTTATTCAAGAGCAACTTAAAGCCATTAAATATTTTAATATTATTATTTAATTATTTTTGTAATTGATGGAATTATTGCCACTGCTAAACCAATTTTGAATAATTCACTTGGTAAAAAGGGATATAGACCACCAGATAAAGCCTTTTCATAACCTATAACTGAACCCAAATAACCCACCCCAACAATAAAAATAATAGAAGTTGCTATCAAAAGAGAAAATAAACTTTTAACATAAGAGTCGTTAAAATTTCTTTCTGCTAAATAGCCCACAACAGCAGCTGCAATGGTCATTCCATAAAGATAGCCAGCTGTTGGACCTGTTAGATAGAGCAATCCACCACCTTTTGCAAAAACTGGAAGTCCAATAGCTCCTTCGAAGAGATATAATAAAAGAGTAAAAAACGCTAACTTTGAACCAAATGTCATTCCAATTATAAAAACTGCAAAAGTTTGCATCGTCATTGGAACTGGCCAAAATGGAACTTGAACTTTTGATGAAAAAGCTAGGATAAGCGTACCTATTAACATCAAAGAAATGTTCTGAAAATAAATATTTACTCTAAAATCAGATAATAAATTTTTAATCAATGTAGAATTATTTTTCATCCTCAAAGGTATTTAAACATACTTAAATACAAATTTAAAATAATAAATATAAAACTTTAATTAATCTGGTCTTTTTGTAATTCTTTTAGCGGTATGTGGCATCTGATTGAGTTTCCACTGTTAGTTATTTGCCATGGCGGCACCTCATTTTTACAAATATCACCTAATATCCTTGAGCATCTCCCTTGAAAACTACACCCTTTTTGAGGTGGCTTTTCTTCTACAATATCCTCAGCGACTAGTTTTGGTTTGATATCTGGATCTGGTTCCAACACTGCTCCTAATAAAACCTCTGTATAGGGATGTGATGGAAATTGATAAACATCTTTTGATGGTCCCACTTCACACAATCTTCCTTGATAAAGAACAGCAACTCTATCACTTATAGCTCTTACTACAGCTAAATCATGTGAAACAAATATATATGTAGTTCCAAAATCTTCTTTAAGTTGTTGTAACAAATTTAAAACGGCCGCTTGAACTGAAACGTCTAACGCAGATGTTACCTCATCACATAAGATAATATCTGGTTTAGCTGCAAAAGCTCTTGCAACAGCAACTCTCTGTTTCTCACCACCAGATAATTGTCGAGGGTATCTGGATGTATAAAATTCTCCAAGTCTTACTTTTTGTAATAAGTCTATAATATTTTTTTTTAATTGCTCGCCCTTTAAACCAAAATATAACTTTAATGGTTGTGCTATTATTTCTTCAACGGTATGGTTTGGGTTTAAAGACTCATCTGGATTTTGAAAAATTAATTGAATTATTCTTAAATCATTGGGATCTCTCTCTTTAAGGTCAGATGATAAATTTCTATTTCGATCAAATTTTATTATTCCACCTTTGGTTCTGAGCAACCCAGCAATAGATTTAAGAATTGTTGACTTTCCACTACCTGACTCTCCAACAAGAGCTATGGTTTCACCCTTCTTAATATTAATATTGATATCTTTAACAGTTGGGTTTTCATCAGAAATTCTATTTAATACTTGGTCTAAAAGTTTTTGCTTAGCGTAACTTATTGAAACTTCTGAGAGGTTTAATATTTCTTTATCTTGTAAACTCGTCTTAATTTTATTTACAGTTTGATTAACCTGACTATCATTCATTAAACTCTTATGATTAAAACATCTAACACTAGTATTTAATTCCTCTAAGTATTCAAGTTGAGGAGAGTTATTTTTACATTTTTCTTCTGAAAAATCACACCTGTCAAAGAAACTGCAGCCCCTATGCATTGTTCCAGGTTGAGGTTGGCTACCAGGCATTGACTGTGGAAGCCCTGCTAATGATAATTTTGGTATAGATTTAAGCAAACCATATGTATACGGATGAATTGGTTTTTTAAGAATATCTCTTGAGGGCCCTTCTAATACTATTTCACCAGAGTACATTACAATAATACGGTCACTTACTTGAGCTATTGCTCCTAGGTCATGGCTCACATAAACCATTGATGTTCCAGTGTCTTTGGCAATGAAATTAAGTAGTTCTAAAACGTGAGCTTGTGTTGTTACGTCTAAGCCAGTGGTAGGTTCATCCAATAATAAAAGGTCAGGAGTTCCAGCTAATGCCATTGCAACAGCAACTCTTTGTTGTTGTCCCCCTGAAAGTTCATGAGGATATCGAAGAGCAATTGTTTCTGGTGAAGGAAGTCTCACTTTATTTAACAATTCAGAAATTTTTTGCTCTCTTTCCTCCTCCTTTAAATCAGAATGCAACTGTAATGCCTCATCAATTTGATAACCTATTTTTAAATTTGGTGTTAATGCCTGACCAGCATTTTGTGGTATCATTGCGATTTTCCTACCTCTGATTTTTTCCAAATCTCTATTTTTCATTTTTAAAAGATTTGAGGAATTGAATTCACATTCTCCACCAATAGTAAAGAGCCCGTGCTTGACATACCCCATCATTGCTAGTGCTAGAGTACTTTTTCCAGATCCAGACTCTCCAACAATGCCAACGGTTTCACCTTTTTTAATATTTGTACTTATGTTTCTTAGTATTAAAATCTCTTCACCTTTTTTACTTTTAAATCCAATAGATAAATTTTTTACTTTTTGAATTATTTCAGTCATTTTTAAACTGGAGCTTTTGTTGATCTATCTATACCTAATGCTTTAGCAAAAGCATCGGCTGTCAAATTTATACCGATTATTAAGCTGCTTAAACCAACAATTGGAGCTATCACTGACCAATAAGCAAAAGACATTAAACCTCTTGCGTTTGATATCATCAATCCCCAATCTGGAGTTGGAGGACTAACACCAAAACCCAGGAATGATAAAGAACTAAAGCCAAGTAGCATCCATGACCATCTCATCGCACCTTCAACTAAAATTGCATCTCTTACATTTGGAATTATCTCATTCCATATTATTGAAAAATTGCTATGGCCTCTTGCTCTAGCGGATACAATAAAGTCTTTTGCAATAACATCATGGGTTGCAGCTCTTGCTACTCTTACAATTCCTTTACCATAAAAAAAACCTAAAGCAGGTATCAGTACCTCAGTTGATGTACCTAACAAAGATACAATTAACAACATTGCTAATATCCACGGTATAGATAAAAATGCATCAACAATTCTCATCACTATATCGTCAGTTTTTCCACCAACCAGTCCACAAAAAATACCTAACAGACCACCCCAAAGTAGTGCTATCAAAGATCCAAAGAAAGTAATTGTTAAAGCTGTTCTTCCACCTAAAATTGTTCTAGTAAAAACATCTCTTCCAAGATCATCAGTTCCAAACCAATACTCAGCCGAAGGAGCCTGTAGCATTAAAGTTGGGTTAATTGCTTTAAAATCATATGGCGCAATATAAGGGCTAATAAATGCAAGAATAACGTGGAAAATCAATATACTTAAACCAATAAAACCCGATGGTCTTGAAGCCATTGTAATTATTATTTCAGAAACTTTTGCGAAATTACTTTTCTTTTCTTCCTGATAAATATTATCTAATTTCATATTATTTTCTTATCTGTAACGTCTTTAATCTTGGATTAAGCATAAGTGTCATTAGGTCTGCCAATAAATTTATACTAACATATATAGATGCAAGAATTATTGCTAATGCTTGAACTGTAGGTAAATCTCTATTTGAAATAGACTCTATAACCAACCTTCCAAGACCAGGATAATTAAATACTACCTCAGTTACAACAACACCCCCTAAAAGCCATGCAATTGTTAGAGCCACAACATTTATAGCTGGTAACAATGCATTTGGTAAAACATGTTTAAAAACCATTTTCCAATATGGAACACCTTTTAAAATTGCCATTTGAACATATTCACTTGCCATAACTTGAATGACACTTGATCTCACCATTCGTGCCATGTGAGCAGTCATGATCATTGCAATAGCGATTACTGGTAAAATAATATTTGGCAATAGTTCTAAGAATGAAACATCAGTTGGAACAATCACAATTCCTGGCAACCACTCTAACCATATTGCGATTATTAAGATTAATAAAGTAGCACTAATAAACTCTGGAATAGTCATAGCAAATATAGTTACTGTTGAAATTGCTACGTCAGGCAATTTATCTCTCCAAAGGGCAGTTACTATTCCAAGTATTAGAGCGATTGGTATACCAATGAAAATAGCAGCTGATGCTAGAACTAATGAATTTTTAATTCGTGGTCCTAGAACCTCTTTAATTGGCATTTCTCCACTTAATGAATAACCAAAGTCCCCTTGAATAGCATTTACTGCCCAGGACATGTATCTCTCATATGCAGGAACGTTCAAACCTAATCTTCTATAACAAGCTTCTAATTGTTCTCCAAATGCTTGTCTTTCAAGATACGTTGTACATGCATCACCGGGTAAAATTTCTGTTCCAACAAAAGTGATTAATGATACAATAAATAAAGTTATTAGACCTAATAGAATTCTCTTTATAATTAAAAAAAGCATAAGAATACTTAAATTTTAAATTATTTATTTAGAAATGAAAGAGGTTTTACAGGCCTACTTAAAGGCCTGTAAAACAAAATTATTATTGAACACTAACTGTGTGCCATCTTATTGAAAAATACTCAACTTCGTCGAGGTTTTTCACTTTAGAAGATGTGACAACCAGTCTAGATACATGGTAAGGAATCATTGTTCCAGATTCTTCCCATAGTGTTTTCTGTGCATTAATATATGCTTTTTTTCTTTTGTTAAAATTTAACTCTCCTCTAGCTTCAGCTAAATTCTTGTCAAAAGAAGCACTTTTATAAAAAGATTCATTCCATTTTGCTTCACTATGGTAAGCTTCATGCAAAATACTGTCCGCAGGTCTTTCATTCCAACGTGTCATTGCTACAGCTTTTTTCATCCAAGTTTCATTCCAATAACTTTTTGAAGGTGTCATTTGGATATCTGCTCTTATGTTAGCTTTAGCAAATTGTTGTTGTAAAACCTCAGCAATAGTTGGCCATGTTGGTTCTTTTGTAGAAACGTGAATTGTCATATCAATACCATCAGGATAGCCAGCTTCTTTAAGAAGTTTTTTTGCAGTTGCTGGTTGAGGTGGACAATTCTTCTCCATTCTGTATTGGTCAGACGGTGCAACAGGAGTATCACATGATACTGTTGCTGCTCCAGCCATAACTAAATCAACTAACTCTTGTCTATCTACAGCTATTCTGACAGCCTTTCTTACTCTAGGATCATCAAATGGTGCAACGTCGGTTCTCATTACCATACCTCTCCAGTTTCCAGTAGGTATAACTGAAACGTTAAACTTTGAATTACCATCAAATATTTTTTTCTGATTGAATGGAACATATCTATTCATATCAATTTGACCTGTAAGTAGAGCTTGAATTCTAGCTTGACCATCTGGGATAGCTATCACATGAACTTCAGCAAGTTTAGGTGCGCCTTCCCAATAATCTGGGTTTGCTTTAAGAATTGTCGTTCCCTCAGCATCAAACTTTTCTACTATAAAGGGTCCAGTTCCAATACCTGTTTTTCCAATAGTATCTCCTGATCCATTAGGTATCATTCTTAGTCTATAATCAGTTAATAAAAGTGGAAAATCTGCAAAAGATGTGTTCAACTTCATTTTAACTGTGTGTGAGTCTACAATCTCAATATCTGTTACAGCACTCATGCTTTTCTTTGCAGGCGAACCAATTTCAGGATCTTTAACTCTCATCAAAGAATATTTTACATCCTCTGCATCAAAATCTGATCCATCATGGAATTTAACACCTTTTCTTAAGTTAAAAGTCCATTCTGTTGCATCTGCATTTCCTGACCAGTCTGTTGCTAACTCAGGAGATGTAACCCCTTTAAGATCTTTTCTTACAAGACGATTCTGTGTCATTATTACTACCTGAAACAGTCGTCCTTTAGTAATTGCGTCTAAATTTGTATCTTTTCCAAAACCAACATCATGAGATAATTTAAAAACTCCACTTGATGCATTAGCAAAAGAAAACGTTACAAATAGTGATACCAATGAAACTGATATCAATTTAAAAATGTTTTTCATAATTTCCTCTCTTTAAAAAAATAAAAGGTAACAATTAGCAACTTATATAGCAACAGTGAAAATGGTTGTTTTTTATTTGTTTTATTGATGTATTTTGATTATTTAAAAAAAGTAATGAAAGATTTAATCAATAAATATAGATTTACAGTAAAGCCTGTTAGCCTTGAAAATTCTGACTCTTTGGAGCTTGCAAGGTCAATTCAAGTACATCCACTAACTTATCAAGAGCTGCCCTATGACCCTGAATATTCTAATTATGCTGGAAGATTAACACTTGAAAAATTGTCAAATGTAAGTTCAGAGGAAATGTATTGGAAAGGCAGGCAAGAAATAATATTTAGACATACTGGTGAACATCCATTTGAAATATCTGGCCCAGATTCATTAAAGTTACTACAAAAAATTTTTCCAAGAGACGTATCAAAAATATCAAAAGGAAGATGTTCCTATCAATTTGCTTGTTATCATGATGGCGGAATGATTACAGATGGAGTTCTATTAAAAATTGATGAAGATAAATATTGGTTTGCCCAAGCAGATGGAGATCTTTTTTCTTGGTACAAAGCTCATTCTAAAAATATGAATGTTGAAATAAAAGATCCTGAAGTGTGGGTTAGTCAAATTCAAGGTCCTTTATCCATGAAACTTTTAGAAAATATAGCCGATGGATTTTCTGAAAATGACTGGAAATATTTTGATTGGAAAGAACTAAAAATTTTAGATCAAAACGTAATCGTAAGCAGAAGCGGTTTTACAAATGAACTAGGTTGGGAAATTTATTTTCGACCTGAGAATGAAACTGAAAAGATAGGAGATTACATTCTTACGGAAGGAAAAAAATTAGGTATGATTTTAGTTGCGACACCTGGTTTTAGATGTAGAAGGATTGAGGCAGGTCTATTATCTGCAGGACAAGATTTTACAAAAAAAACAAATCCATTTTCAGTTGGTCTTGGGCGTTTTATAAATTTTGATAAAGAAGATTTTATTGGGAAAGAAGCCCTCATGATATCAGATAAAAAATGTAAGACATGGGGAATTAGAGTTGCAGAGGGAACTGCTATTAAAGGTGAAAGTATTAAAGTTAATGAAAAGATTATTGGTCAAATAACTTCTAGTACTTGGTCACCATATCAAATTTGTGGGGTTGGTATTGTGCGCCTCGATAATAATAAAAATGGACCAGGAGATGTTGTTGATGTTAAATGTACTGATGGAAAAGTTCATAAAGGAGAAATCTGTAAGTTGCCGATGTATGATGCAAAAGGAGAAATTGTTAGAGGTCTAAATAGAAATATTCCTAAAGTTCCTAATCCTTGGGCTGGTATTAAAACTGCAAATTAAAAACTTTATTTAGTGAAGGCCAAAAAACAAATAATAGCAATTGGAGGCGGTGGTTTCACTCATAATGAAGACAGCGATTTAGATCAATTTTTTTTAGATCAAATAAGTAAAGAAAAATGTTCTATTGGATTTTTACCAACAGCCAGTAAAGATGATACTAAAAAAACTGATCTATTTTATAAAAGATTTAAAAATACTAACTTTAAAGTTTCTCATTTCGACCTTGTCTCCAATGTTAAGGGTTTTGAAAACTGGATTTCAAATTTAGATGCTGTTTATGTAGGAGGAGGAAATACAAAATTCATGCTCGACTTATGGAAAAAAAATAATTTATTTGAAATATTTAAAGAAGTTTATAACACAGGAATAATTCTTTCTGGTGTAAGTGCTGGGGCTGCATGTTGGTTTGATTATTTTCTGACAGACTCAGATGGACCTGGCTTCAAACCACTAAGTGGCATTGGACTTATATCTGGAGGTTTTACCCCACATTATTCAGATGCAAAAAGAGCAGATAAATTCAGACAAAATATAAAAAATAAAACTTTACCAAGTGGTGTAGCTGTTGATGATGGAGTTGCGGTACTTTTTATTGACGGAAAACCAACAGAGGTTTATTCTTCCAGAGAAAGTCATAATGCTTATTTTGTAGATCAAAATAAACAACTTAATTTAAAAGAATATATTAAAATAAATAATGAGTGATAATATTTTACCAAGTCAAAAAATTTTTAGTATCAAAGATGCAAGGGAACTATCACGAAAACGTCTGCCTAGGTTAGTTTTTGATTTTATTGATGGAGCATCTGGAGATGAAAAATTAGCAGAAATAAATAGCAAAGCTTTAGATCAAATTAGACTTGAACCTAAAGTTTTAAGAAATGTTGAAAAGAGATCCCTTAAAAAACAAGTATTAGGGTATGAATTCGATTTTCCCTTTGGTTTTGCTCCAATGGGAATGACTAATTTATCATGGCCTGGAGCAGACTCAATGTTAGCAGCAGAAAGTGCGAGAAATAATATACCCACGTGTGTTTCTATGGCTTCTACTACAACTTTAGAAAAAATGTATGAACTTTCAGAAGGTCACTCATGGATGCAGCTATATATATTTCAGGATGAAAATTTTGTTATGGAACTTTTAGATAGAGCTAAGAATACTGGATACGAAGTTGCAATATTAACTGTAGATGTTCCAGTACTATCCAGACGAACTAGAGATGATAAAAATGGTTTCTCCTATCCTTTTAAGATTGGCCCAAAACAATTTTTTGATTTTGCAAGTCACCCTACTTGGTCTTTATCAACTTTACTAAACGGCATTCCTAAACCAATGAACTATGTAACATCTAAAAGTGGAGACGGTATTTTTAAAAGAAAAGAAAGTAGAGGATCTACTGATTGGGAAACTCTTAAGAGAGTGAGAGATAAATGGAAGGGTAAACTTATAATTAAAGGAGTAATGTCTCCTGATGATGCAGTACAAATCAAAGAGGCAGGCGCTGATGCAATTCAAGTTTCAAATCATGGAGGCAGACAATTAGATAGTGCTACAGCAGCAATAAATATGCTTCCACTAATCAGAAAATCAGTAGGAAGTGATTTTCCTTTAATCTTTGACAGTGGAATAAGAAGTGGAAGTGATATCGTTAGAGCGCTTGCATTTGGGGCGGATTATGCAATGATTGGTAGGCCTGTAATGTATGCAATGGGCGCTGATGGAAGAAAAGGATTAAGGAGAATTGTGGAAATAATTAAGGAAGAAGTCAGCACTACTTTAGGATTAGTAGGATTAAATGATATTAATGATATTACTTCTAAGATAGTAATAGAGAATACTATTAATAAGGTTAATTATTAAATGAGTGAAAATAAAATCAGAGGTGGAGCCTTGCTTGCTAGGGCTTTAAAAGATAAGGGAATTACTAAAGTTTTTACTCTTTCGGGAGGTTTTTGTAACCCAGCAATTGAAGGTTTTGCTGAGTGCCAAATTGAAGTTATAAACACTCCACATGAGCAGATTGCTGGACATTTAGCAGATGGCAATACAAGAATTACTCGTAAACCATCAGTATGTTTAGTTGGACCTGAAGGATTTACTAACGCTGTCCCTTCAATGATGGAAGCTTGGGGTGAGAGAAGTCCTATTATTTACATTACAGGATCTAGCAGTCTTAAAAGACAAGGTTCAGGTGGTTTTAAGGAAATTGACGATGTTTCAATTGCAGCCCCTTTAACAAAATATAGCGCAAGTATTACTGATGGAACTAGAATAAGAGAATTTGTAGACAAAGCATATCATATTGCAACTAACGGGTATCCTGGTGCTGTACATCTTAGTCTTCCTGTTGATATAATGTTTTCATCTTTTGAAGAGGAAGTTGGTTTAGAAGAAAGACCATATTCTCAAAAAGCAAAACCTATAGCCAAAGCGTGGCCAGATCCAAATTCACTTTCAGAAGTCTTAGAACTTGCTTGTAATTCAAAAAAACCAGTTATCATTGGTGGACACGGTGTTTGGTGGTCACATTCAGAAAAAAATCTTGAAGCAGCTGGTAACAATTTAAATATACCAATTTTTAATGTTCCGTATCATCAAAAATTATTAGGAGAAGAAGCTAACGCTTACATGGGGTTGGCTGATATACATCAATACCCTCCTTCAGAATTTGCATTGCACAATTCAGATCTGGTTCTTGTTATTGGAGCGCGATTGGATAATCAATTAAATTTTGGAAATCCACCTTTTATACCAGAATCAACAAAATTAGTTTGTGTAAATGGTTCACATGAAGAATTAGAACTTAATAGAGCTGCAGATTTAAGTTTGCTAAGTGATCCTGGAGTTTTTTTAGATACGTTATCTAACTTAAAAAAAAATAATAAATGGTCTTTAGGTGCAAATTGGTTTGAAGAAAATAAAAAAAAGAAGAAAGAATGGGTTGATAAATCTTTGAAAGATTTAGAAATTGAAGCTGAAACATCAAAAAAGAATGGAGGAAAAATTCACCCCCTACAACTTTCATTGGATGTTCAAGATGCAATGAATGAAAATGATTGGCTTGTAATTGATGGAGGAAATACTCATTTTTGGTCAGAAATTGCAATCAACATTGCAGGTGCCAAAGGGAAAAAATTAAAAGGAATATTACATCCTGGAACTTTTAGTATGCTAGGTGTTGGAGTTTCATTTGCTCTTTCTGCTAAAAATCATAATCCAGATTCTAATGTAGTTCTGATTAGTGGTGATGGTGCATTTTTATCAGGAGGTATGTCTATTGAAAGTGTGTTTTATGAAAAAAAACCTATTACTGTTGTAATTGATAATAACGGAGGTCTTGCTTCAATTGGTCAGCAACAAGAGAGGTTATTTAAAAGTGGAAAAAGCGTGGGAACTGATTTTCGTGATATACCATTTCACAAGATATTTGAGGGTTTTGGAGGACATGGAGAATTAGTTAATAAAAGAGAAGAATTAGGTCCTGCACTTAAAAGAGCTATGGAAAGTGGAAAACCCGCATGTGTGAATGTTAAAGCAAAACCTGTATTAAGCCCAATAGTTTCTGCAGTTGCAAGTAAAAGAGAAAAATCATCAATAGAATAATTGTGGCAACCTTCTCTTCTCACTTATTAGATGCAACAAATGGCTCGCACGCTGCAAATGTTGAAGTAATTATTTATCAAATTAATAAAAATGGAGAAAAGAAAGTTTTCTGCGAAACTAAATCTGATGAGGGTGGACGAATACTGCAAGAATTTGAATTAAGTAAAGACGACTGCAATTGTGAGTATGAAATGGTTTGTAAAACTGGCAATTATTTTTTAGAAAAAAAAATAGTTTCAGAAATTAATATTAAATTTAAAATGGAAGATCAAAATAAAAAATATCATGTTCCAATTATAATCTCTAAAAATAGCTACACAGTTTGGTGGTCTAAATAAAATGAGTAAAGAAAATTTAATTCCACAAAAAAATATAAAATTAAATATGTCTAGGCGTATAAGACGAACTCCATTTACTAATAAAGTAGAGGAATGTGGAGTATCTGATTTTACTGTTGTCAATCACATGCTACTACCTAAAGGTTTTAAAAATACTGTAGAAGAAGACTACTGGCATTTAAGAGAACAGGTTCAAGTATGGGATGTGTCTTGTCAAAGACAAGTACAAATCACAGGTCCAGATGCTGAAAAACTTGTACAAAAAATGACACCGCGATCCATAAAAAAAATGGAAACAGGTAAATGTTTTTATATTCCAATAATTGATGAAACAGCTGGTATGATTAACGATCCAGTTTTATTAAAACTAGATGACGATATGTTTTGGATTTCAATTGCAGACTCAGATATTTTACTTTGGGCAAAAGGTATTGCTTTAGGATCAAAATTAAATGTAGAAATTATCGAACCAGATGTCTATCCACTGGCAATTCAAGGTCCAAAATCTGAAGATCTTCTAATTTCAATATTTGGGGAGGATATAAAGAAGTTAAAATTTTTTAATTTTAAAGTTTTTGATTTTTTAGGAACTAAACAAATTATTGCCAGATCAGGATATAGTAAACAAGACGGTTTTGAAATATATTTTAAGGGATTTGAAACTCATTTTAATGAGACAGAACTCGGAGAAAAACTTTGGGACACTGTTTGGGAGAATGGACAAAAATTTAATATTTCCCCAGGATGTCCAAATTTAATTGATAGAATTGAGGCAGGATTAATGTCTTACGGAAATGATTTTACAAAAGAAAATAATCCTTTGGAGTGCAATCTTGAAAAATACTGCAAACAAGAAGATGATCACGATTTTATAGGTAAAGAAGCTTTAAGAAAGATCCAATCTGATGGAATAGTTCAGAAAATGAGAGGAATTTTGTTTGATGGAGATCCATGTAAGCCAACCGGTGTGCCTCTACCAGTATATTCTAAGGATAATGTAAAAATTGGCCAAATTGCTTCTGGAATATATTCTCCAAGATTTAAAAAAAATATTGGTCTTTCTATGATTTTAAAAGATTACTGGGAAATTGGAAATGAGGTTTATGTAAATACTTTCAATGGAAAAAATAGAAAAGGCATTATAACTTCTTTACCATTTCCAGATTAACCTTATATTTATAATTATGTTTAAACCTGTTATTGCCGGCTTCTCCAGATCGCCTTTTACAATGGCGAGAAAAGGTGCCCTAGTAGATACAAAGCCAGTAAATTTATTAGCAGAGGTAATTAAAAATTTAGTTGCTAAATCCAATGTTAAAAAAGAAGACATTGAAGATATTGTTGTTGGTTGTGCATTTCAAACTGGAGAGCAATCATTTAATATTGGAAAGTTGACAACATTTTTAACTAATATGGATGTTAAAACTTCAGGAATGACAGTTGACAGATGGTGTGGTTCTTCAATGGAAGCTATTCATATTGCTGCAGGTAAAATTTCATTAGGTGCAGGAAAGGTATTTATATGTGGTGGAGTTGAAAGTATGACAAGAGTTAATACAGGGTTTGATCCAATACCTTATCCAGAAAATAAAAATGACAATCCTCACGTATATTTTTCAATGGGAACTACTGCTGAAAATGTTGCTAAAAAATATAATATCTCAAGAAGTGAACAACAGGAATTTGCAATCTCAAGTCATCAAAAAGCACATGAAGCACAAACAAAAGGTAATTTTAAAAATGAAATTGTATCAATTGGGGATTGTGATAGCGATGGAAATATTAGACCAGGCAGCACAATGGAAAAGTTGGATGGATTAAAACTCGCGTTCGATGAAAATGGAACTGTTACAGCAGCCACTTCATCACCTTTAACCGATGGTGCAGCTGCAACATTAGTTTGTGAAGAAAGTTATGCAAAAGAAAATAATTTAAATATTTTGGGAAGAATTATTTCTACGGCAGTACAAGGTTGTGACCCTGACTTTATGGGGCTAGGGCCAATTGGAGCATCAAAAAAAGCTTTAGAAAGAGCTAATTTGTCAGCAGATAAAATTGATATTGTTGAATTGAATGAGGCTTTCGCATCTCAATCCTTAGCATGTATTAAAGATTTAGGTATAGACAAAGATAAAGTTAATTTAGATGGTGGAGCGCTTGCCCTTGGACATCCTCTTGGAGCTACAGGTGCAAGAATTACAGGCAAAGCTGCTGAATTACTTAAAAGAGAAAATAAAAAATATGCACTTTCAACTCAGTGTATTGGTTTGGGTATGGGAATTGCTACAATAATTGAATCTATAAACTAAACTATCTATTTATTCCTCTTAATCTCTCAGATCTTCTTCTTAAAAGCTCAGCTGTTAGTAAAATTAATACTGACAAAACTATTAAGCAAGTTGCTACAGCTAAAATTGTAGGACTTAATTGTTCTCTAAGACCTGTCCACATTTGAATTGGAATTGTTGTATTATCTAAGCCAGCTAAGAATAATACGACTACAACCTCATCAAATGATGTAACAAAAGCAAACAAGCCACCAGAAATAACACCAGGTAGAATTAATGGTAAAGTTATTTTCATAAAAGTATTAAATGGATTGCTTCCTAAGCTGGAGGCTGCTCTTGTAATACTATGATCAAATCCAGAAAGCGTTGCGGTTACTGTTATTACTACAAATGGAGTTCCTAAAATAATATGAGCTAAAATTATACCTAAATGTGTTGCAGCTAAACCTACTTTTGCCATGAAAAAGAAAATTGCAACTCCAGAAATAATTAGAGGAACAATCATTGGAGATATTAAAGTTGCCATAATCAGACCTTTGTATGGCATATGTCTGCTGCTCAAACCAAGAGCAGCTAAGGTTCCAAGTATAATTGACCCTATCGTTGCAAATATAGCAATGATAAAACTATTCTTTGCTGCTAATCCCCACGGATTCTTTGTTCCATAAACCATATCTTTGTACCATCTTGTAGAAAAAGCATCTGGATCAAGTCTCTTCATCCCATCTGTAAAGACTAAAAACTCCTCCGCATTAAATGATAATGGAAAAATTACAAATAAAGGTGCAATTAAAAAAAAGAAAACACATCCACAAACAAAAAGATAAAAATAATGCCAAATTCTGTAATGAGGTTCTGTATATTTAGGTAAAGCCATAATTATCCTAGTTTAATATTATCAACTCCTACAAGTTTGTTATAAATCCAATAAATAACAAGTACTCCAGTCAAAAGCATCAAACCCATCGCGGATGCAAAGCTCCAATCTAAAGTACTCTTCATGTGATAAGCTATTTGGTTACTGATAAGTGTTCCTGAGGCTCCACCTACTAAAGCTGGAGTTATGTAATATCCAATTGCAAGAATAAATACTAATAAACAACCTGCCCCGATACCTGGAATTGTTAGCGGGAAATAAACTTTAAAAAAAGCTACTACTGGAGTAGCTCCTAAAGACTTACCTGCTCTCATAAGGCTAGGAGAAATTGTTTTCATAACGCTGTACAAAGGTAATACCATAAATGGTAAAAGTATTTGTGTCATTGCAACATAAGTCCCGGTCTTGTTATACATCATCTCTGGTCTGTTATCATCGGCCACAAGGCCAATCCAAACAAAAAAGTCATTAACAATTCCTTGTTGCTGTAACAAAATCATCCAACTGGCTGTTCGTACAAGTAATGAGGTCCAAAAAGGCAGCAGTACACAAATCATTAGCAAATTACTGTACTTCATTGGAAGGGTTGCTAATAAATGTGCAATTGGATAAGCCATTAAAAAACAAAATAGAGTTACAAAAAATGCTACTTCCAAAGTTCTTGACCATAAAATTCTATGAATTCTTCTATCTTCAGATACCTGAACTATTTTACCATCTTCGTTTGAGTACATATCAACACCCTTTAAATATTTAGAGTAAGTGTATGCTGGGGCTCTTCTTTTAATTGCCCTCCAGTATTCAACATTTCTCCATCTTTTATGCACTTTCATTATTTGCTCTTTATAATTACCTTCTTCAAATTTCTTTTGCTTTCTTGCTAATTTTTTCAAAACACTTTTAAAGCCATTTTTTTCATAATTTAGCTGCGTTTGTAATTTTCCTGCAGTCTTATTTTTTACTAAAATTTTGTAATCCAGATAAAACGCTTCGAATACTTCTTCTGGTGGAAGTTCTTTTCCATCCCACTGTTCCATAGCTTTATATGTTTTAGGCAACATATTGGTAACCATCTTATCGTCAATACTTCGTGAAAACATATCAGCAATTGGGACTATGTAAGTTATGATAAGAAATAAGAGTAATGGGGTTACTAAAAGAAATGCTTTTATTTTATTTTTTTTTTCTGCTTTTTTAAGACTTTCCTCTAAAGGAATTCCATCAGTAGATAGTATTTTTTGTGTTTCTGAGCTCATAAAAAAAAGGGCGGTTAAAATAACCGCCCTTAATATAATATAAAATTAAAGTGTTTAAAACTTTAATTATTTAATACTAGCTTTCATAGCTTCCCACTGTTCACCAAGTTCTGTACCATTATCAGCCCAGTACTCAGCGTCTACTAAGAAGTATCTTTTTAAATTAGCTGGTGCAGTTGGCATATGTGGAACCATATTAGTTTTTCCATCTTTATACCAAGGCTCTCCTGCTTCCATAACTGCAATAGATGATTTTCTCCATGGAGCATATGCAATATATTTTGCACTTCCTGCTAACATTTCAGTATTTGTCATCATAGCTAAAGCTTTCATAGCGTCTGCTTCGTTTGGTCCACCTTTAACTAATGCAAAATATTCATAGTCAAGACCTTGTCCATCCCAAACTTGAACTATTGGAGCACCTTCTCCAACTGTTGCATTGAAAAATCTTCCATTCCAACCAGTTGCCATTACAACTTCACCACTCATTAATAGTTCTGGTGGTTGAGCACCTGCTGACCAAAATACACATCCGCCATTTGGATCTTCACAAAGTGCTTTGATTTTGTTCATTGCTCTTGTTACGTAAGCTGGATCTTCTAATTTCTTATATATAAATTCTCCACCTTTACCCATTTTTACACCATCAGCTGCCAAAGCGATTTCTAAGTTTGTAAGAGCACTTTTGTAAATAGCTCTTTTTCCTGGAAATCTTTTTGTGTTGAAGAAATCTTTTAAAGTTGATGGAGTGCTTTTTAATAGATCACTATTGTAAGCATAGTTCCAAGAATATAAAATATTTCCTACAGCACATTTACTAGGCATGTCTGTAAAGAAGTCTTCACTTGCAGGTGTACCATCTGGAGCTGGTGGAAAGTCTTTGTCAAAATCAAATTCAACAAAAATACCTTCGTCACAACCATTGATAGTGTCATAAGCAAATACATCTATAATATCCCATGTAATCGCTCCTGCTTCTTTTTGGGCTTTGATTTCTGATAATCCACCAGAATAATCTACCCATTCGATAGGGATACCCAATGCTTTTGCAGTCGGATCACCATATCCTAACTTTTGACTTTCTGTGTAAGCTCCACCCCATGATGCAACAACTACTGCAAATGCTGATGAAGATACTGAGATAGCAAAAGTTACGGCAAGTAATAATTTACTTAATTTTCTCATTTATCCTCCGTTTAAACGTTTTTTTTATAAAAAACGAAGTACAGCAACATAGGAAAAGAGAGTCAACAGGGGATTTTGGTAATTTTGTAATAATTTTGGTTATTTTGGGTCTAAAGCTCTTGCATCACGACTGTTCCATCCAATATCAATCTCATTTCCAAGCTTAATATCTAAATTTTGAGAACTGTTTGGAACTTTTAAAATAAATTCAGAATTGCCTAGTAAATTAAGTCTCACTCTAGTGTGATCACCATGATAAATGATTTCCTCAATTTTACCCTTTTGGTTATTATCCATTTTATCTTTAGGATCAATCAATGCTCTTTCAGGTCTAATTGAAACTGTAGTTTTTTCACCAACAGACTTAACTGAAATTGGATTTGCAATTATTTCACCCTTATCTAGTTTAACTTTACAGGATCCATTTGATATATCTGAAATTTCACCAGCAAAAGTATTATTCTCTCCAATAAACTCTGCAACGAAAGAATTAACAGGTTCTTCATATAATTTATCTGGACTTGAGAGTTGCTGGACTTTACCATCATTAAATACTGCTATTCTGTTTGACATTGTTAATGCTTCACCTTGATCGTGAGTCACATACACAACTGTTACACCAATACTCTCATGAATATGTTTAATTTCATACTGCATACTCTCTCTTAAATTTTTATCTAAAGCACCTAAAGGTTCGTCCATTAAAACTACTGATGGATCAAATACCAATGCTCTTGCTACAGCTACTCTTTGTTGTTGACCACCAGAGAGTTGTCCTGGCATACGATTTCCAAATTCTGACAATGAAACCATTGCCAAAGCTTTATCTACTTTTTTCTCAATATCTTCTTTTGAAATTTTTCTCACCCTTAGAGGAAAGGCTAAATTTTCAAAAACTGTCATATGAGGGAAAAGAGCATAATTTTGAAAGACCATTCCAATACCTCTTTTGTGTGGAGGAATATTTGAAATTGGATTATTATCTAAATAGATTTCTCCATTAGTAGGAGTTTCAAAACCAGCAAGCATCATTAAGCACGTAGTTTTTCCTGAACCAGAAGGTCCGAGCATTGTTACGAACTCACCTTCTTTGATATCTAAATTTAAATCTTTAACTACTAATACTTTTCCATCGTAGCTTTTGTCCACTTTATCAAATTTTACGAAATCTTCTTTTTTTGACATATGCTAGTTTTTAAAACACTTAGTTTAGTTGTTTGCAACAGTTAATTAACTCTTAATATGTAACTCCTTTGGAAAATTACAAAATAATTCACATCCTTTGTCTGTAACTCTTATGGCTTCAGATGCTTCAACCCCCCAATCACCAAATTGCATAACAGCTATCATATGAAAACAGGCATTTGGAACTAATTCGGTCATTTCTCCTTTATATAGGTTAAGAGTATGTTCGCCCCAATCTGGCGGATAACCTATTCCAATTGAATAACCAGTTCTTGATTTTTTTTCTATGCCGTATTTATCTAGAATACCCCAAAAAGCTTGCGCTACATCATTTGCTGTATTTCCTGGTTTAGTGGCATCTACTCCAGCTTGCAAAGCCTCGATAGTTTTGTTCATTGTGTCTATTTTTAATTGATCGGGTTTTCCAAGTAAGACTGTTCTGGCCATTGGCGCATGATATCTTTTATAAACTCCAGACAACTCAACAATAGTCGCCTCACCTTCAACAAACTTGTCCTGGGTTGCTGTTAAATGAGATGCAGATGTTCCTTTTCCTGTTGGTAAAAGTGTTGCGATACTAGAATACTCTCCACCAAACTCTGGTGTCCCATAAAATAAAGTTTTTTGTATGTCACCTACTGCATCGCATTGTCTTACCCCTGGTTTAATTACATTCATTGCAGTCTTCATTCCTTTTTCTGAAATTAGCGCGGCGGTTTTCATATAGTTAATCTCTGCATCAGATTTTGCAAATCTTGCCCAATTAACTAATCGTTCTGAATCTTTTATTTTTGCATTCGGTAAACCTTGTTTTATCTTTTCATAGCAAAAAGCAGTGAAGTAATGAGCATCCATCTCAACTCCAATTGAAAGCTTATCCCAATTTCTATCTTTAATAATCTGTACTAAATAATCATAAGGATGTTCTGGCCATGTATGAATATAATTTTCATCATACACAATTATATTTTCATCTTTCAGATACGTTTTTATATATGCACCTCCTGAGTCTTGAGCTCTTACAAAACATAAAGGTTCATCAGCATTAACATGAACAATAGCACACTGTGCATAATAAAAAGACCATGCATCATACCCAGTTAAATAATTCATATTATTCGTATCATGAGAGATTAAAAGTTCGATACCTTTATCCTGCATCATCGACTGAACTTTTTTTAATCTTTGTTTATATTCATCTTTAGTAAATGACATAAATTTCTATCTGAATAATTTACCAAAACCTTTTACAAGGTTATTTTTATTTATTTGGACAAGAGTATCCCAAATTAAAGCCTGATTACTTGATAAAACAATGGTGTTAAGTTTTTTCTCAAGTTTATCAATTATTGGTAATACTGGCAGGGCTGTACAAGATACAAATAATGCATCCGCTCCATTTAAATTTATTTTAGACAGGACATCATACAAATAATTCTGGTCTACTTTTCCAATGTCATAATCTGCTTCTATATCAAAGTATGAATTGGATGTTATTTCAAAACCTTCAGACCTAAAATATTCCATAACCTCATCATTAAGTTTTTTGCTGTAGGGAGTAAATAGCGAAAGCTTTTTAATATTTAACTTTTTTAATGCTTTTATTGCGGCTGTACTTGGTGTTGTAACTTGAGCCATTGGTTTTGCTGCTTTTACCTTTTGCTCAATAGAGTTATAGCCTGCTGCAATAGTTCCTGAGGTGCATCCGTAGACAACACAATCAATATCTTGATCTGGTAAAATATCTTTTGTTACACTGGTTACTTTATCTGACATTTTGATCAGATTTTCTTTGGTTAAAGGATTATAACACTCTATTCTATTAACAAAAAAATCAATTTTCCTATCCTTAATTACATTAATAAAATCTCTCTCAATCATAAAATCACTTGCAAGAGCAATAAGGCCAACTCGTGGATTTGATTTACTTATGTATTTTGGTTCTATTTTTGTTGAATTCATATTTTAAAAAAGTGAATATATCATAAGTTCGTGAATAATCATTAATATTAAATGAATTGAATGAATTTTAAAGACACTCTAGTTGCATCACTTGTTCCTATTTTTTTAGGTTTTGGTTTTGTAATTGCAAAACCTGCTTTTGAATCTTTTCCTCCAATTCTATTAATGGGATTAAGATTTATATTTGCAGCATCAATTTTAATTTGGTGGTTTCCTATTCCCAAAGGTTTCTTAAAAAAAATTTTTATCGCTTCGTTTATAGCAAACACGTTGCAATACAGTATTACCTATACTGGTTTAAATTTTATTGATGCATCTGCAGCGGTATTATTAGTACAAACAGAAGTTCCATTTGGAGTAATATTTGCTTTTTTCATGTTAAAAGAGAAACCAACGTTAAGAGCTTTGATTGGGATAGGAATTGCATTTGTAGGAGTCTATATTTTAACTGGCTCACCCAATTTAGATGGAAAAATATTTGGGATCGCTCTTACAATTTTAGGTTCAGCAATATGGGCACTTGGCCAAGTAATTGTTAAACCTTTGAGTAAAGAAATTAATCCATTAGCTTTAGTTGCGTGGCTTGCATTATTTTCTGGACCTACTTTAATTTTAATTTCTGCGGTAATTGAAGGTGATACTATATCATATTTATCAACTGCTCAATTTAATCACTGGTTAATAGCATTTTACATAGGATTTATTATGCAACCTATAACTTATGGCTGCTTTTATTATGTTCTAAAAAATAATCCATTATATAAAGTGTTACCCATAGTGACTATGGGTATACCACCCACTGGATTGCTTGCGGCAATTTTTTTATTAGGTGAGAAACCAACAAGTGAATTATTTATTGGAGGAATAGTAATTATATTTGGTGTCATAATGATTTTATATAAAAAGAAAGAGGAGGTAAATTAATGAATGTAGGATTTATTGGCTTAGGAAATGTTGGAGGAAAACTAGCTGGGAGTTTATTGAGGAATAAATTTAATTTAACAGTTAGAGATTTAGATAAAAATTTAACAAAACATTTTAAAGACTCTGGGGCTAAAATTGCAAACTCTGCTAAAGAACTGGCTGAGGAAGTTGATTTAATAATAACTTGTCTTCCTTCTCCTAAAATTTGTGCAGAAGTGATGGAAGGTCAAAACGGAATATTAGAAGGTCTTTCTGAAAATAAAATTTGGTTAGAAATGAGCACTACAGATGAGGCAGAGGTTAAAAGAATTGGACAGAAAGTTATTGAAAAAAAAGCTATACCACTGGATGGTCCAGTAAGCGGTGGTTGTCATAGAGCTGCAACAGGAAATATAGCAATATTTGTTGGTGGGGAAAGGGAGGCATTTGAAAAGATTTTACCTGCTTTAACTGTAATGGGACGAAAAATATTACATACAGGAGAATTAGGTACTGCTTCAGTATTGAAAGTAATTACAAATTATTTAGCGTCTGCACACTTAGTTGCACTCGGTGAGGCATGGACAATTGCAAAAAAATCAAACCTAGATCTTGCAAAAACTTACAAAGGTATAGCAGTTTCCTCAGGCAATTCATTCGTGCATGAAACAGAAAGCCAAGTTATATTAAATGGTTCTTATAATATAAATTTTACAATGGACCTCGTTTTAAAAGATACAGGTCTGTTTGATGAGCTAGCTAAAAAATTAAATGCACCTTTAGAAATTTCTCCAAAAATTGTTGAAATATTTATGGATGGTCAAAAAAAATATGGGTCAAGAGCTTGGTCCTCGATGATAGTAAAAAGAATGGAAGACTTTAATAAAATTAATTTTAGAGCTAAAGGTTTTCCTGAGGAGTTAATTGACAATGAGCCTGAAGAAAAAGGTTATGAAATTTAAATTTTATGCTACAATAAATTTATGATTGAAAAGAAAAATTTTTATATAAATGGAAAGTGGGTTTCGCCTGCTAAGCCAAATGACTTTGAAGTAATTAATCCGTCAACAGAGGAAGCTTTTGCGATAATTTCTTTGGGCTCTGCAGAAGATGCTGATAAAGCAATAAATGCAGCCAAAATTGCATTCGAGACTTGGAGAGAAACTTCAAAGGAAGAAAGATTAGCTTTACTTGAGAAGTTTGATGAAATTTATAATAGAAGATGGGATGAAATGGTTGAGGCACAATCTAAAGAAATGGGCGCCCCACTAGATTTCGCATCCGAAACACACACTAAAATGGGTGCTGATATTTGTAGAAATAACATTGAAATTTTAAAAGATTTTAATTTTGAACATCAATTTGATCCTAAATCTAATAATCATATAAGATATGAACCAATTGGAGTTTGTGGATTAATTACACCTTGGAATTTTCCTATGAATCAAATTGTATTAAAGGTTATTCCTGCTTTAGCTGCTGGCTGTACAATGATTTTAAAACCATCCGAAATTGCTCCAGTATCAGCAGTATTGTTTGCAGAAATGATTGATGAGGCTGGCTTTCCTGCAGGAGTTTTTAATTTAGTTAATGGAAATGGAGAAGTTGTTGGAAATCATATTTCTGGTCATCCTGATATTGATATGGTTTCATTCACAGGATCAACAAGAGCTGGAAAATTAATTCAAAAAAATGCAGCTGATACTATAAAAAAAGTTACTCTTGAATTAGGTGGAAAAGGTGGAAATATAGTTTTTGCGGATTCATATCCTAATGCTGTTAGAGATGGTGTAAGAAATATAATGAGCAACTCAGGACAATCATGTGATGCTCCAACAAGAATGTTAGTAGAAAAACCAATTTATGAAAGAGCTGTTAAAGAAGCTGTTGATGAAGCAAATAAAATTAAAGTTGATCTGGCATCTAAAAAAGGAGATCATATTGGACCTTTAGTTTCAAAAGTGCAATACGATAAAGTTGTTAATCTTATTAATGAAGGAATTAAAGAAGGTGCAACGTTAGCTGCGGGTGGACCAGATTTGCCAAATGGACTTAACAAAGGTTATTTTGTTAAACCAACAATTTTTTCAGATGTAAATAATGATATGAAAATTGCAAGAACTGAAATTTTTGGACCTGTGCTTTCAATTATATCATTCGAAACTGAGGAAGAAGCAATAGCAATTACAAATGATACATCTTATGGACTTGGTAATTACTTACAGACTGAAGATAAAGAAAAAGCTAAAAGAGTTGCTAGAAAAGTTAGAGCTGGGACAGTTTATATAAATGGTCAAGCCACTGATACTGGAATGCCTTTTGGTGGTTATAAACAATCTGGTAATGGTCGTGAAGGTGGTGTCTGGGGTTTCACTGAATTTTTAGAAGTTAAAGCAATTACCGGTTGGAATTAAGAGCTTAAATAACTTATAATCAGAATTAGTTAATAGGGGTTTATATGATTGGTTATGTAATGGTAGGTACTAATAATTTAAATGATGCTATTACATTTTACGACAAAGTTTTAGAAGTAATTGGTTTAGATAGAAACGAGACAATAGAAGATGATTATGCTGCATATGGAGCAAAAGGTACCAAAGATATTGAGTTTTACGTCACTAAACCTTTCAATAAAAAAGATGCTACCTTTGGAAATGGAACACAAATTACATTTTTAACTTCCTCAAGATCTCATGTAGATAAATTTCATGAGGTAGGTTTAAAAGCTGGTGGAACTAGTGAGGGATCTGGTGGCGAAAGACCAAAAGGCTCAGGAGTTTATTATTCTTATCTCCGTGATTTAGATGGAAATAAAATTTGCGCCTTTACAAATAGTAAAGAATAAATTTATGTCATACGACCCAATCAAGACAAAATTAGAAAACAATAAAATTATTATTTTAGATGGAGGTATGGGCGCAGAACTGGAAAAAAATGGTGCTGAGATGGATAAGCATATGTGGTGTGGGAAGTGTTCTGTTGATCATCCTGAATTAGTTAGAAAAGTGCATGAGGATTATATAAATGCTGGAGCCGATGTAATTACAACTAATACTTATAGCACTACACCAATATCAATGAGACAATATGGTTATGAAGACTCTATAGAAAAATTCAATCAAAAAAGTGTTAAGGTTGCAAGAGAAGCAATAGAAAATACTAATAACAAAACTGCATTAGCTGGAAGTGTATCAACTTTTGGAAACTTTTATAAACTTGGTATCAAAGCAATGATACCTGGTTTTCATGAACAATTAAAAATTTTATCTGACGCTGGAGTAGACTTAATTATTTTAGAAGCTATGTCTTCACAAGCTGACATAGTTGAAGCAATGCTAAATTGTTCCACAAAAGTAAATATACCTGTTTGGTTATCTGTATCATGCGTAATGGATGATCAAAAAAATATAATGCTTGGATATAATGATACAATTGACTCTGATACACATGTCTATGAAAACTTTGAGACATCCATAAATAATTTTAAAAATTTACACAGTGGGCCAATATTGGTTGCTCATTCAGATATAAATATTACAGGAAAAGCAATTGAAACTGCAAGGAAGAATTATGATGGAATATTAGGAGCATATCCAAATAAAGGTTATTATGAAAAACCACACTGGAGATTTGTAGATGATATGACGCCAGCTGGATATTTAAATGAAGTTAAGTCATGGATTAAAAATGGAGCTCAGATTATTGGTGGATGTTGTGGGATCGGAGTAGACGAAATAAAAGCAATTTCAATTTTAAAAAACTAAAGTATATTTAAAAATAATGAAAACATTTATTGGCGGTATTGGCTGTTTTTGGGACGAAAAAAAGTACGAGGGCATCAAAGGAATAATATCTACAGAATGCGGTTACTGTGGTGGAGATGACCCAAATGTTACATACAAAGCAGTATGTGGTGGAGATACAGGACATATAGAAGTGGTCAAAGTTGAGTATGATGAAAAAGAAAAGTCATACGAGGACATGGTCAATTTATTTTTTGAATTACACGACTCAACTCAAGTAAATCGACAGGGCACATATGTAGGAATTCAATACCGTTCTGAAATATTTTATAACACAGATGAAGAAAAACAGATTGCAGAAAAAGTTTTAAACGAAGTTAACCGTAAATTAGATGGAAAAGTTTCAACTAAGGTATCAAAAGAAAAAAATTACTGCAAAGCAGAAGCTTATCACCAAAAATACGAACAAAAAAAATCATTAAAATATTGAAGAAAAAAAAATTAGTCTCTGTTAGAAATCCAGAATTAACCACACTTAAAGATAATAAAGCTTCATGGAACCTTCCTAAAACAAGAAGGTTTGGTTATAGAAATTTACATAAAATCAATAGATACAGTATTTTTTTAAGATCTGATTTAATATTAAAATTAAACTCTAAACCAAATAAAACTATCGCTAAGTTTCCTTTAGTAAAGAAGATGACTAAAAATAAATCTTTTTGTTCATTAATTGTTGGTAACCGTCAAAATATATTATTTGAAAAATATGCCAAAGATTTTAAAAAAAATCAGCCTCAAACAATTATGTCCATTACAAAAATGTTCGTTAATTTATTTATTGGAGAATTGGTTACGAACAGATTAATAGATCTTAATAAAAAAGTTTCTCACTATTTGCCAAAAATTGGAAGCGGATATGCAAATGCAAAGATCCAAGATGTCTTAAACATGAATGTTATAAATTCTTATACTGAAGATTATACTAAGGCATACTCATCTTCCTTTATGCATGAACCTGTTGGAGGATGGAGGTTGCCCAAAAATCTTAAAAATCATCTTAGCCAGGAAGAATATTTAAATACAATTAAAAAATCTAAAAATAAAAGTTTAATTAATAATTCTGAATATGCTTTTTATAAATCTGCAAATACTGATGTAGTAGGACTTATAATTGAAAAAGTAAGTGGTAGAACTTTAAGAGATTGGGTTTTATCTGTGGTTGAGGCTGCAGGATTTGAAGATGGGTTATATATTGCATCAGATAGATATGGTATGCCTTGGATGTCTGGAGGTGGTTGCTTAATTACAAGAGACTTTTTACGAATGGGATTACTTTTCGCAAGAAAAGGAATGGGTGTTGGGAATAGAAAAGTTGGATCTTCATCATTTTTAGACAAAACAATTTTTAATGTAGGTCCCAAATATATGAATTTATCAAAAGACAAATATTTATATTATTCAAATTCTACAATGGTTTCAGGCAATATGATTGGGCACTCAGGGTATGGTGGTCAGTTTCTTGCAACTAATTTTAAAACTGGGAATGTAGCCGCTTTTTTTTCTGTTCTAGAAACGAAATCAGCAACAAAAGAAAGTTATAAAACTGATATGATCAATATGCTGATAGATTTAGTTAATAAAAAATATTAAATTAAGAATATCTCTCAATTAGTTTTTTTAGATGTTTGTCTGTAACACCACAGCATCCGCCAATAATTTGGATCTGGTTATCAATTAACTTTTCACATTCATTAGCGAATTCTTCCTCTGTAGAAGTCACAATAGCTTTATGGGACTTTGTATCAAACTTATGTATCTCAGGATAGAACATCATCGGACCATTCCAATTATTTTTAATTACACTCAATCCATCAAAAGCATCTACGAACCAGGTATGCATGATACCATAAACATCTCCTCCCATATTTGTAAGGGATTTTACAATGTCATTTAGCAGAACAATTTTATCATCAGGAATAAATTTTGGTTGCTCTTTATATTTGGTTTCATCGTAAATTAACGAAGTTTCTTTTTCTGCGCTAAAATTTCTGCCAATAACACTATTATCAAATTTGCTTATACAAGAACTTAATCCAACCCAAACTGGTAAGTCAGTTTCTAAGGCAGCATTCAATAGAATTTTTGAATGATCAATATCAAGTAACATTTCTAAAATTAAAATATCTACCCCTTCCTCTTTCAGAATTTTTGCAGCTTCTTTATAATTTTGTTCCTCCTGTTTAAAAGAAGGTATGTACTTAGGATTTGGCACAAATTCATTTTCCTTCAGTGAAAAAAAATTTGATAAACTTCCAGCAATTCCAATTTTACTTTCTTTACCTTTATTTTGAATTGCTTGTCTGGATAATTTTAATGATTGAATAATAAATTCTTTAACTTCATCTCCACGATTTATACTTTCAAGATTATGTCTGGTAGAACTAAAAGTATTTGCAGTAATTAGATCACAACCAGCATCAATAAACTTTTCATGAACCTTAATTACTATTTCTGGAGATAATATTGAGGCTAAGGCAGAAAAAGCAGGAGACATTTCACCTCCCAATTTTGCAATTTCAGAACCGTTTCCACCATCTAAGAATATTTTTGAATTTGATTTTAACTTTTCTTTAAAAAACATTTATTTTTCATCTTTTGGTGCAAGCACTACGGCTAATACTCCTCCTAATACAATCATTGTACTTCCAACAACTTCTCGCCAACCAAATGTTTCGTCTGTTAAAATACCAGCAGAAATAACTCCAACAACTACTTCGCTTAAATATAATATAGCACAAAGACCTGCTCCTAATACTGAGGGTGACCACATGATAACTACCCCTGTTGGAATAAAATAAAATACTGAAATAAGAACTAAAAAAGTAAACATTGATGTGAAAGCTTCAATAGGTGGCATAGGCCCTAGATAATCTTTTAAAATAAAGCCAGCAAAAATATTAAATATTGTTCCATAAACAAAAAATGAAAATATTACCGGAAAAACACCATCTGTTTTTGTAATTTCTAAACGTACTAGGCCAGCTCCAAAAAGTACACCTCCGACCAGCGCCAACAAATCACCTGCATTTTGTGGTAATGGTATAATATTAGATTGACTGAATACAACCCACAAACCGCCAAGTGCTAAACTTAGCGTTAAAACCCTTTCTAAACCAGGTCTTTTCTTTAAAAAATATATTTCAAATATGGTTGTCCAGATAGGTATCATGTAAAACATGATCAATGCTCGAACAACATCTGTTAATAAAAAACTTAAAGCATAACATATAAAACCACTACCAGTTAAAAAACCAACAAAGGGAATTTCTAATCCTGATGTTCGACCTTTAAATTTTCTCCATAAAGAGAAGGGTGTAAGCAATATAATACCAATCATCATTTGAGAAATAGTTCCCCAACCTCCAGTTAATCCACCATCCTCTAAAATTCTTTGAGGAAGCCAATAAACCCCCCATGATCCGGCAGCTATGGCTAATGCAAAAGCTATTTTAAAATGATGTTTGTGTCTGACCATTAATTTAGTTTTGGTTTATGATTAGAAAAATTAAAAATTTCCTCATATTTTTTTGCAAAAGATATCACTTTTAAATCTTCTTTTTGTTTAGCTATAATTTGTATACCAATTGGAAATCCATCCTTATTAAACCCAATTGGTAATGAAATCGATGGTAAGTAAAAAAGACTAGCAAATATATGGATTTCAATCCATCTATGGTAAGTATCCATTAGTTGATCATTGATTTTTTCTGGGTGTCTTAAATTTTTGTCAAAAGGGAATGATTGTTGAGATGGTAGAGCTAAAAAATCAAAACTACCGAATAAACTATTTACATCATTTGATAATTCAATTCTAGAATTAAGAGCTAATTTAACATCTTCTTCTGTGAGATTAATGCCTTTGTTGTATTCCCATATCGCCTGTGGTGTCATTTGATTAATTTCCTCGATGTTCATAGTAATAATATCTTCATAAATACTTTTAGCTCTTAATGTTCCCCAGCAATTCCACAACTTATTAGCATCTATTTTTGGTTTTAAGTATTCAATTATAATTTTATTCTTTTCAAGACTGTCTAATTGTTTATTACACATTTCAACTAACTCAGGATCATATTGATAATTACCATTCATATCAGATAACCATCCTATCTTTATTTTTGAAAATTCTTGATCACTTATATTGGTATCTTTAAATGAGTTTGTTAAACTAAAAGAAATTGGATCCTCTTTGTGTTCTCCAGCTATTACATCTAAAAGAATAGCCATATCATCTGGTGTTCTTGCAAGACATCCTGGAGTTGAGATAATTGGAAGATTTTTTTTTTTATCATTTGTTCGATAATCAGGCAAAAGTCCTGGTGTTGGTCTAAAACCATAAACATTTGCATAGGCTGCAGGAGTTCTGCAAGAACCCATCATATCTGTTCCATCTGCAAATGGTAGTAACTCAGCCGCAACAGCCACACCGGCTCCACCACTTGATCCTCCTGAAGATTGAGTATTACCATAAATATTTGGTGTAATTCCAAATAGTCTATTTGCTGTATGTGCACCTACACCTAACTCTGCGGTGTTTGTTTTACCTATCATTATACCTCCAGCATCTAATTGACGATCAACAATAATGGAATTTTTGTTTGGAAAATAATCTTTATATCCTGGAAAACCATAAGTAGTTGGAAAGTCCACCACATCTAATAGATCTTTTGATGCCAAAGGAAGACCAAACAATGGTTTACTTTCATCAAATTTTTCATCTTTGTGTTTAGCTTCATTTATAATTTGCTCTTCTTCTTTTATTGAGACTATAGCATTTAAAGATGGGTTATATTTTTTAATTCTTTCTAAGTAAAAGTTAACAACTTCTCTTACTGAAATCTCTTTTTTTTTAATTAAAGAAATAATTTCTTTTACTGATCTATTTTCAAGCATTAGAATTTACTATTACCGAGCTTTTTTTATAGATGCTAGAGTCATTTCCTTTATTTCTTCTAAAGTTGCTTTTCTAGGATTTTGTCCATAGGCTTGATCTTTCATTGATTTTTCAGCAATTCTATCAACACAATCTTCAGGTACACCAATTTCGCTCAAACTTTTTGGAATTTTAATTCTATCAAGAATGTTTTCAATGTTTGATATAAATGCATCTACAGAATGATCTTTAAATTGCATAGCCTCTGACATTCTTTTAACTTTTTCTTCCATGCCTGGAAGATTATATTTTAAAACTACAGGCAATATTATTGCATTGGTTAGCCCGTGATGAGTATTATATTCGGCTCCAACCATATGAGCTATAGCATGTACTAATCCTAAACCTTTTAAAAAAGAAATTCCTGCTAAACAAGATCCGACATGCATTCCACCTCTTGCAACTATATTGCTAGGATCTTCTACAGCTGTGACTAAAGATTTTGATATTAAAGATAAACCTTCTAAAGCAGCACCATCACACATTGGATTAAAACCAGGAACACAATAACCTTCTATGCCATGGATTAAAGCATCTGCACCAGTCCATGCCGTTAAATTTGCTGGCAATCCAATAGTTAGTTCTGGATCTAACAATGCTAAGGAAGGTCTAACATCTGGATGCCACATGCAAAATTTCATGCCTTCTTTTAAATAAGTAACCATAGCTGAAATTTCTGTTTCAGCACCAGTGCCTGCGGTAGTAGGAATGGTTATGATTTTTGGAAAAGGATTATCTTTACTAATTATCGGAGGAGTTAATTCAAACTCAAAATCTCTAAGTGGTACGTCATTATTAGCTGTAAGGCATATCAATTTACCGCCATCCATTGCACTTCCTCCACCTATTGCAATTATAGAGTCGTGATTACCATCTTTAAATTTTTTTACTCCATTTGAAACCTCGTCCTCTCTAGGATTTGGAGATATATCAAAAAATAAATCTGATTTTATATTTGAGCTATTTAGATAGCTTTGTAAATTTATAACAAATGGTAATTTTGGACTTCCTTTATCTGTAACTATTAAAGGATTTTTAATATCTAAATTATTACAGATACTTCCTATTTCTTTTAATCGACCAGGACCATAAGCAATGTTAGTGGGAAATGTCCAGTCTTGATTGGATAGAATATCAGTTTCATTGAGTTTAAAACTTTGCATAACTTAGATAAAGTATACAATTTTAAAAAATTATAAATGAATATTTCGTCCGAAAAAACAGATTTAAAAAATACTTATTTAGCAATAATTACAATGCTCTTAGCAATTCTATGCGTAGACATGTATATGGTTGTAATTAAGTTTTTAGGAGATGAGTATTCGGTAATTCAGCTTGCTGTTTTTAGAAATATTGCAGGTGTTATTCCTCTTTTTGTTCTAATTCTATTTACAAAAGAGTATTTCTCAATTTTCAAAAATTTAAACAACAAATTTATAATTTTAAGCTTTTTAAGAGGACTTGCTTTCTTGTCTATGAATATCTTCATATTTATCTCAGTAATTAATCTTGAATTTGCAACTGCAATGGTTCTTACATTTTCGTCACCATTTTTCATAGTAATTTTATCAATAATTTTTTTAAATGATAAGGTGGGTATTTATCGATGGTCAGCAATATTTATTGGATTTTTTGGAGTTGTATTAATTGTTCAGCCAGGAAGTGATATATTTAGTTTTTATTCAGTATTTCCTGTATTAACTGCGATTGCTTGGGCTTTTACAGTTATAATTTTAAAATTTATACCAGATGGACACTCAACAGCAAAAATACAACTTTATACTTTAATCTTTAATGTAATTGGTGGAGTAATATTATTTTTAATAACCACTGGACATACTGATATTAAAAGTTCTCAAGACTTTCTGTTAATGGTTTTGACTGGAATACTAGGTGGGACTGCTGCAATACTTTTCATTTATGCTTATAGATTAATTTCTGCAAGCAAGATGGCATCTTTTGAATATTTTGGCATCCCATCATCTTTTGTTTTAGGTTGGTGGTTTTTTAACGAGGCACCTTGGGAACAATTATTTCCTGGAGTTTTTGTAATTGTATTTGCAGGAATGATAATTATTTGGAGAGATAAGGTTAAACAAAAAAGTACTAAGGTAAGTAGAGAGATTAATTAGCAGACTTCATTGACTTCATAACTATTGCTCTATCAATTTCACCAATCAATTTTCCTGTATCTGTATCTACAACTGGAAATTTCTGATCTGTATCAACTAGTTTATCAATCAATGTCTCAATTTTTGAGTCATGTGGAATATTATTAGATCCATCTTCAAACAATTTTTTTGTATCATCACAACATTCTTCTCTCATTACCTTGCTTGCACTTAAGACTTTATATTTTGGAACATCTTCACAAAAATCTTTTACATATTGATCTTTAGGATTTGCAACAATTTCCTCTGGAGTACCAACTTGTGAAACCTCTCCATCTTTCATAATAGCAATATGATCTCCCATCTTTATGGCTTCTAAGAAATCGTGCGTAATAAAAACCATTGTCTTTTGAAGTTTTTCTTGAATTTTTAACAATTCATCCTGCATTTCTCTTCTAATTAATGGGTCAAGTGCAGAAAAAGGTTCATCAAAAATTAAGATTTCTGGATCAACTGCAAGTGCCCTTGCCAGTCCAACTCTTTGTTGCATACCACCAGAAAGTTCTCTTGGATAATTATTATGCCAACCTTCTAAGCCTACCATTTTTAAAACGTCCATTGACTTTTCTATTCGATCATTTTTTTTGTTACCTCTAATCTCTAATCCATAACCAATATTTTCAACTACTGTTCTATGAGGGAACAATCCAAAGTGTTGAAAAACCATACTCATTTTATTTCTTCTTAAATCTAAAAGGTCTCTACCATTCATTTTCGTCACATCAACATCATCCATTTTAACTGTACCAGAAGTTGGTTCAATTAATCTTGAAATACATCTAACTAAAGTTGATTTTCCACTTCCAGATAAACCCATTACAACAAAAGTTTCACCTTTCTCAATTGAAAAGCTTACATCTTTAACTGCAACAACATGCCCAGTTTTTTCTTGGACTTCTTTTATTGATAAATTTTTATCTAAATCCTTAATAATTCTTTTTTCGTCTGGGCCAAATAATTTCCAAACATTAGTACAAGTTATTTTTGCTTGATTGCTCATATTTTGTTATTTTAATAACATAAAAATAGACAATATTTTCCTTTAAAAGTAAAATTATTTATTTTAAAATTTTAAATAATTATGTCATCTGAAGTCTCAAGTATTCAAGGTAAATCAATTTCATCTAAAAATATAATTACATATTCTTTAGTTCTATTAACTTTTTTAGTTGCTTTATGGTTATCTTTTCAAAGTGAGGGTCCTTCAAAAATGCCAAAGGTAGTAACTGATCAATTTACATTTACTGCATGGGTTAATGAAGGTGAGGATTATTTAAAAAAAAATTATAGATGGATTACGAAAATAATAGCTAGTTATATTAAAAATATTTATTATTTTGTTGAAGACTTTCTTCTCGATTCTCCTTGGCTTTTAATTGCAGCATTAATATTTTTACCTTGTTTAATTGCAGGTGGCTTGAGATTGGGTTTGTATTCTTTATTCGTAATTTATTTTTGGGGTGCTACAGGTATGTGGGAACCATCCCTTCAAACTGTAGCATTGATGGGTTTGTCTGTATTAATGTGTGTAGTTGTGGGTGTAACCTTGGGAGTGATGTGCTCTCAGAGCGATCGATTTGAAAATTTTATGAAACCTATTTTAGATACAATGCAAGTGATGCCAGCTTTTGTTTATCTGTTTCCTGCTCTATTCTTTTTTGGCATTGGAGGAGCTCCAGCTATATTGGCCACTATGATTTATTCCATGCCTCCAATAATTAGATTAACAAATACAGGAATTAGACAAGTTTCGGCGGAGACAATAGAGTCAGCAACGTCATTTGGCTCAAGTAAATTACAACTTTTATTTAAAATTAAAATTCCACTTTCATTACCGAGTATAATGATGGGTATTAACCAAGTTATAATGATGGCATTGGCACTTGTAGTTCTTGCGTGTTTTATCGGAGCTGAAGGGATTGGTGGTCAAGTGTGGCAAGCAATTAGAAGACTTGATGTTGGATGGGCAATGGAAGGAGGACTTTGTATTCTTTTTATGGCAATAATGTTTGACAGATTTAGTATGTCTTTCAGTAAAACAGAACAATCTCTTCCCTCTAATGTTCAAAAATTTTATTTACTCCCTCAATCTTGGGAAAAATATTTAATCGCAAGACTCATAGAAAAACCTTTAGAATTTTTAAGTGGATTAACAAATTTTGTCTGTATTAATTTAACAAGGTCAATTGCTTATGTATTTGAATTTTGTATTTCATTATCAAATAAAAATACTGCAAGAGATATAGGTGAAGCTATAACAAGAAGATATTATATCATACCCTCATTTATACTTATTCTGGCTATTTCCTTTATCGACTCTTACATGATTAGTATAGGATCTTTTCCTGAAGAATGGAGATTGTCAATTAGACAACCAATTTCTAGCGCTGTAGATTCTTTAACGGTAAATCCTGGCTTTATTGCATTTACTAAGGCTCTAAGGGGATTTGTTTATCTTAAGCTTTTACGCCCACTCGATATATTTTTAACTCATGTGCCATGGTGGTACACACTAGGTGTCTTTTCTGCGATTGGATATTTCACTGTTGGTATAAGATTTGCAATTATCACTGCTTTGTTATTACTATTTATCGGTGCTTGTGGGATATGGCCTCAATCAATGATAACATTATCATCTGTTTTAGTTTCTGTAGCTTTGTGTTTTATAATTGGAGTTCCTCTTGGAATAATTGCATCTTATAATGAGAGATTTAGAAATGTTCAAAACGTAGTACTAGATGCTATGCAGACATTACCTTACTTCTGTTATTTAATTCCTGTATTAATGTTTTTCGGAGGAGGTGTTGTTTCAGCTATATTAGCAACAGTTATATACTCTATACCACCTATAATTAGATTAACTTCTTTAGGTTTAACTCAAGTATCTGGAACGTATTCAGAAGTTTCGCGATCATTTGGTGGTACTCTATTACAAACTTTAAACAAAATTAAATTCCCATTAGCAGTTCCAAGTCTAGTGATTGGATTTAATCAGACAGTAATTATGGCGTTTGCTATGCAAATTGTTACACCTTTGATTGGTGGAAAGGGGTTAGGTTTGGAGGTATTTAATGGATTGGCTAGATCAGATACTGGTAGAGGTTTGGCCGCAGGTATAGGAATAGTATTATTAGCAATAATTATTGACAGAATATCACTCGCTTGGACAAAAAAACAAAGAGAAGCCTTGGGTTTATAAAATCAAGAAAAAGATACATTTTTCTCAGTTTACAAACGACTAGTTTTTGTTTTAAAATAGCACTTTAATTAATTAAAAGAGAGGAAATAAATGAGGTTATCAAAAACAATATCAGCTCTATTTTTATCTTTCGTAATTTTATTTGCTAGTCTTACTCAGGCAAATGCAAAAAGATTACATGCTGCTATTGCTGACTGGACAGGTGGAATTATCACTTGTGAAGTTGCAGTAGGAATTCTTGAAAGAGAAATGGGCTACAAAATTAAACAAACAGTATTCCCGTCAGGAACTGGATTATGGGAAGCAATTGCTGCTGGTGAACTTGATTTTGCTTGTGAAAGCTGGCCAAGTTATGCAGAGGCAGATGATGTTATGTTTAACGAAGATTTAATTTACGATGGTAAAGTTGTAAAATCATACAAGGGAGATGGAACAGTTGATCTTTTAGGAACAACTGGAATTATCGGTATGTCTGATTACTGGATCCCAAGATATGCAGCTGAAAAATTTGGAATTAAAACTTGGAGAGATTTAAACAAACATAAGAAAGAGTTTGCAACAATCGAAACAGGTGGCAAAGGAAGATTAATTGGATGTCCTGTAGCTGGTTGGAACTGTCACGACCAAAAAAGATTAGATCTTTTAGGAATTGACTTTCAAGCAGACGAACTTGGAACAGAGGCTGCTGCAGTTGCAGAAGCTAAAGCTGCTTACATGAGAAAAGAGCCATTCTTATTATACCTATGGTCACCACACTGGTTCTTTGGTGAGTTTGATATGGTAGGAGTAGGTCTTCCTGATTACAAAACTTGTGCAGGAGATACATTTACGGAAGCAAACAACTGGAAAACTTGTGGCACAGATGGATGGCCAGCAACTGGTTGGGATAAAGATTACACTATGAACTACGGAAATCCTGATACATTTGCAAAACCTGAACATGCTAAAGCAAAAGCTTTTTTTGAAAGAATGAAATTAGACAACCTTGACCAAGCTAAGATGCTTGTTGAAGTTGACATCAAAAAAAGAGATGTAAAAGAAGTTGTAAATGAGTGGTTAGATAACAACCCAGACAAATGGAAAAGTTGGTTACCTAACTAAAAATTAAACTTTAAAAAATAATTAAGGGCTTTGTGAAAACAGAGCCCTTTTTTTTTACATGCATATAATTCATCGAGGAATTGTTAATAAAAATTACAAAGAAAACTGTCTAAACTCTTTTAGAGCATCCTTTCGAAGAAGATATGGAATTGAAACCGATATTCACACAACTAAAGATAATAAATTTGTATGCTTTCATGATTTTACTTTAAGAAGAATTTTTAAAATCAATAAAAGTATTAAAAATATAAATTATGGAGATTTAAAAAAAATTAAGAACAAAAAACTTAAAATACCTCTTCTAAAGGAAGTTTTAGAACTATCAAAAAACAAATTTCCAATATTTATTGAGATAAAACCATTACTAAATAAAAAGCTCTTGTCTAGATTGATAGATGAGACTAAAGAGTTTAAAAAATGTATTTTTATCTCTTTCAAGCACAAAAATATCTACAACCTTTTAAAACTTAATTCGAAAGCTAAAGTTGGGATATCATTTTCTAATAAAGATAGTGTTAAGTCGATTTTAAAATATGGGCAAAATAAAAAAATAAAATATCTAATTTTGGATAAAAAGTTTTTAAGTAACAAGAAAGTACAAATCATTAAGAAGGAAAAATATTACTATACAATAAAAACTCGAAAAGAATTTTTAAAATATAATGAAGATAATAATCTTATATTTGAAAATTTATGATTTATATTTTTTAAGATATTCTAATCTGCCAATTATTTCATCTCTATCCAGATAATAGCCTTGAAGATGACGATGACCTGAATTCGGATCAAAGGCCGTTCTACCATGCAAAACACGTCTATTATTAAAAGAAAATATGTCTCCTGGACCTAGTCGAAATTTAATTTGAAATTTGTCATCATGTAAAAGATTACCGAATCTGTGATGAGCTTTATAAACTTTATCCATTTCGTCTGGATGGCAGTCTAATGCATCCATAGTTGCAACACTAAATCTAATATCATGAAAATCTTTATCTTTTGTTAAACTAATTGCTGGAGCATGGAAGCTTCTGTGAGATTCTTGGGTATAATCTTTATCTCTAAACTTTAGTGGCACAGAAATTAATGTCTCAAAAATATCTTTCTCATTTTTTCTCAAATAATCTGCAACAGCAAAGCCATCAATTGCGGAAGAGTCTCCACCGTTTGCATCATTTACTAAACAATGTAAAAACTGATAACCAGGTGGTAATTCAAACCAAGGTAAATCCATATGGTTTCTTAGAGCATGAGCTGTGTAAGCGGAATTATTTGGTTTTGGAATATTGATTACCTCAAAGGGTGTTTTAAAAAAGGTTTCTCTTACATGGCTTATTCTATGAAGAATTTCAAAACCTGATTTTTTTTCTGTAGGTGAATTTTTAACTATTGCTATACCTTTGTGATGCAATAACTCTAACCATTTTATTAATCCTTCATCAGAGTCTATCACTTCATCGTACTCAATACATATAGATTTAAAATCCTTTTCTAAGTTATTATCCCAAAGTTGATATGGTGAAATATATTTTTGTTTATTTTTTATGGTATAACAATTTTCTCTCAACCACTTAGGATCATAATAACTTGTGTGGTCACCCTCACTCCACTCTATTTCTAATTTGCCATCATCATTTAAAGAATATTTTTTGGGATTTATTTCTTTTGATACCTCTAAAATGTTAAACATTCTATGTCTTGAGTCTTTATCATGTGCAGTAGGACAATTATCTCTTAACCACATGTAATTAAATTTACTTTCTTCACCATCATTCCAAGTAATTTGTAAATAAGTGCTGTTTTTTGCGATTTTAGAAATCGAATTCATAATAAATAATTATATAAAATCAAAAAAATTTCAATTCAATTAATAGTTGAATTGAATAAAGTTGTTTTATTGTCTATTTGCTTTGATCTACTAAAAGAACTAAACTTATAATAAATGTCTAAAATCGAAATCAATAACGTATACAAAATTTTTGGTCCAAAACCTGATAGCGTTCTTAAAATGGTGCAAGAGGGAGCTTCAAAAGAAGATGTTCTAGAAAAAACTGGACATACAGTTGGATTAGATAATGTATCTTTAAAAATTGCAGAAGGAGAAACATTTGTTTGCATGGGTTTGTCAGGATCAGGAAAATCAACACTAATTAGACATTTAAATAGATTAATAGACCCAACCTCTGGAGAAATTTTAGTAGAAGGCAAAGATGTTACCACTCTAAACAAAGAACAATTAATCGAGTTTAGAAGACAAAAAATGAGCATGGTATTTCAACGATTTGGACTGTTCCCACACAAAACAGTTTTACAAAATGTTGGATATGGACTCGAGATGCAAGGTGTGGAGATTGAAAAAAGAAATTCTGTTGCTATGGAAAAAATCGAGTCTGTAGGATTGACTGGATTTGAAAATCAATATCCTGCACAACTTTCTGGAGGTATGCAGCAGCGAGTAGGTCTTGCAAGAGCCTTGGCTACTGACACAGACATTATGTTAATGGATGAGGCTTTTTCTGCATTAGATCCTTTAATTAGAAGTGATATGCAGAAACAACTTATAGACCTACAATCAGAATTAAAAAAGACGATAGTATTTATTACTCATGATCTTGATGAGTCATTAAGGTTAGGAGATCACATTGGAATTTTGAATGCAGGAAAACTTGTACAGGTAGGAACACCTGTAGAAATTATTATGAACCCTGCTGATGAATACGTTGAGGCATTTGTTAAAGACGTAAATAGAACGAAAGTTATTAAAGCAAAAATTATAATGAAACCAGTAAATCAATCAGATGATATTGACAAATCAAACTTGATAAAAGTAGAGGAAGATCAATTTATTGAGGAATTTCTACCTCAAGTTGTTTGTAGTAACTCTAATTGTGAGGTAATTGATAAACAAGGAAATGCTAAAGGCTATATATCTAATAAAGAATTACAAGAATCACTTTCAAACTCATAATTAGATTAAATAGTTATGAAAAAAAGTTTAAGTAACATCGTTGATTTAGTTAAATACCCAATTCATGATTTACAATCACCAAAGATCAAGAAAATAATTGAAAAATGTAAAACTGAATTAGACAGTGATAGCTGTTCAGTAATTCCTAATTTTATTTTACCAAATTCTTTAAATGTAATGAAAAAAGAATTAGAGCAACAGCTTAATGAAGTTTATATGTCTAAAGAAAGCATCAACGCATATCTTTATGCAAAAGATGACCCTACTCTTCCTAAAGATCACCCAAAAAGAATATTTATGGATAGATTTAATGGATATTTAAATTCAGATTGTTTTGCAAAAAATTCTGAAATGAAATTTTTATATGAAACTGAAGAATTGTTAAAATTTGTGTCAGCTTGCTTAGGGATTGCACCTATATATAGATGGGCTGATCCTTTAGCCTGTCATGCATACAATGTTATGGAACCTGATGGAATATTGCCTTGGCATTTTGATAGTTGTGAATTTACTTTGAGTTTAATGATTCAGAAACCTGAAAAAGGTGGGATATTTGAATATTGTCCAAACATAAGAGAACCAGGAAACGAAAAATTTGATGATGTAAAGAAAGTACTTGATGGAGATCGATCAAGAGTAAAACGACTTGAACTTGAACCTGGTGATTTACAAATATTTAAAGGTAGATTTACTATGCATAGAGTAACTAAAGTTATGGGAAAAACATCACGTTTTATGTGCATACCTGCGTATGTATTGGATCCATGGAGAGTAAACACACCTGAACACTCAAAAGCAATTTACGGAAAAGTATTGCCCATACATTTAGAAAGAAATAAAGTTAGATCAGATGGATTAACAGATTAATGTCATACAATTTCAGAAACAAAAAAATTATTATATCAGCTGGGGCATCAGGAATTGGATGGGCAACAGCGAAGGAGTGTCTTGAAAAAGGTGCGAAGGTATTCGTTTGTGATATCGATAAAAAATCTATAAATAAATTAAAAAAAAATCCTTTGAATAATAAAAGGTTGTTTTCTTTTCATTGTGATGCCTCAAATGAAAACGATGTAATAAATTTTTTTAAAGAAATTAAAAAAAAAACACAAAAAATTGATGCACTAATTAATAATGTTGGGGTTGCAGGACCAACAGGAACTATGGACAAACTTAAAACAAAAGATTGGGAACAAACTTTAAAGATAAATGTAATTAGTCATTTTATTTTCTCAAAATTAGTAATCCCAATGTTAAAAAAGAATAAAGGTGGATCAATAGTCAATCTGTCCTCTACAGCAGGTATATTTGGGTTTCCATTAAGATCTCCCTACTCAGCCAGTAAATGGGCGGTAGTTGGAATGACCAAAACTTTAGCAATGGAATTAGGAAAGTTTAAAATTAGAGTAAATGCTATTTGTCCAGGGACTGTAAAAGGAGATAGAATGGGAAGAGTTATTAGAGATAAAGCTAAATTTTTGAAAATTTCAAAAAAAGCTGTGGAGAGTGAATTCGTTTCTATGACTTCTCTTAATACTTGGGTTTACGAGAAAGATATTGGTAAAATGTGTTGTTATTTAATATCCGATGAGTCTTCTAGAATTTCTGGTCAAGTAGTTGGCGTTGATGGTAACACTTTAAGAATGCATTAGAGCTTTAAATATTTTCAATAAATTCTATTAAGTTATTTGCAATTTGCTCAGGAGCCTCTATCAAAAAAGAATGTTTTACCTCTGGTATAATAACTAATTTAGAGTCTTTTACCTCGTTTGACATTTTTTTATTATGAGATGGAGTGCATCCACCATCGTTTTCACCTGTCATAAATAGGCAGGGTTTCTTTATATCTTTTAACCAAGAGATCATCTCAGTTTCCGCATAAATTTTAAAAACATTTATAAATACATCTTTATCTGTATCTATTACTTGTTTTAATCTCCTAGATACCAGGTCTGGATTTTTTTCAATAAAATTGTCTGTAAACCATCTGTTAGTGAGATTTTTTAATGTTTGTTCAACGCCCTTATTTTTTAGATCTGAAATGACACTCCACACTTTTTGTTTATCTTCATCAGATCTTCCTGCAACTGTTGATAATAAGCCAACTGACAAAACTCTTTCTGGAAACTTTTTAGCATAAGCAGGAGCAATCATGCCCCCTAAAGAATGCCCCATAAAATGGGCTTTTTGGATGTTTGTCTTTTCTCTTACTCTTTCAAGATCTAATACAAGATCATCTAAATTAAAATCTTTATTATCTACAGGTGATTTTCCGTGACCTCTTAAATCATATGTTACAACTGTAAATATGCTTTTAAGTTTTGGAGTAATAAATCTCCATGCATCTTCAGCACCTCCAACTCCATGAGTTAAAAATATTGCAGGCCCTGAGCCTGTGACTGAGTAATTGCAATCTATGATGCTCATAGATATTTAAGCTACTTGTATATTAGATTTTTTGAAATATGGGATTACGTTTTCACCAATTCTATACATTGACTCAATTAGGTCTTCTTGAGTTTGTCCAAAACTTGAACTAAGAATTACCTCATCAACTCCTGCTTCAGCATAAACGCTAAGTTTATCGATCATTTCATTTAAAGGGCAAATTAAAAGATTTTCTTTTAATTCTTCTAAAGTTTGTTTTCTTGGCAAAGGTTCTATATTCCCTTCTTTTACTTTTCCTGGTCCTGTAAACATATTGTCAAATCTTTTGTAATATTCATAAGCAAGTTTTGTTTTCTCTCTAGCTTCATTTTCATTTTTTGCTAAGTAAGCCATTCGTTGCATTGAAAGTTTGAGTAATTTTCCTTTTTCACCTAGTTGAATACAACCTTCTTTAAATGCATTAACTCTACTTAATAAAAGATCTTTTGTTCCTGATAATACTGTTGATTGAACATGAAATCCTCTTGAGGCTGCATCTTTTATACTTTCTAAATTCATTGCGGCAACCATCATTGGTATTGGATTACTTATGGGTCGAGGCATTATAGTTAATGGTTCGAAGTCATAGTATTTTCCTTTATACGAAACTTCTTTATTTTTTAATAACAATTGTAGAACCTCTAAAGACTCTACAAATTTTTCTTTTGATTGTTCTATTGGTGTGCCTAGTCTTTTCATTTCCCACGGAAATGCTCCTCTTCCTACACCCAAGATTAATCTTCCATCAGTTAATATATCAGTAGTAGCTACTTCACCAGCATATGTTCTCATATCATGTAGAGGCAAAACAACTATCCCTGTTGTTATTTTAATATTTTTTGTAACTGATGCAATCTTTACAGCCATCTGTAATGGTGATGGCATCATAAGTAAGTTAATTAAATGATGCTCTGGTATTGATACAGTTGCATAACCAAGTTTTTCAGCAGTTTCGCATTCTTCAACCATATTTTTAAAATGCTTACTTGAACCAATACTTGTGTCTGGCATGTAACTTGTTAAAAAATGATTAAAATCCATATAATTAAATTACCATTTTAAGTTTTCTTTAGATATCTATTTTCTAATTTTATTTTCATATTTTTTTCTAAGGTTTTGTAAGTTGACTAAGTACTCATCTCTTATATTTGATAGTTGATTGATTGACTTCCCTTTTGCTTGTCTTTTTGTACCAGATATCAATCTTTCTGAGAGTTTTTTTGATAATTTTGGTGCTTTAAGCTTAGTCCATGGGAGTTTTAATGCGGGCCCAAATTGTTCAAGCATATGTCTCATTCCGGCTTTTCCTCCTGCTAAATGAAAAGTTAAAAATGTTCCCATTAATGAGTATCTTAAGCCTGGGCCGTCCTCAATAGCTCTATCTAAATCCTCTGTTGAGGCATACCCTTCATTTATAATATGAAGCGCTTCTCTCCATAAAGCTTCTTGCAGTCTATCAGATAGGTATCCCGGCAGCTCCCTTTTAAGGGTAATTGGATTCATTGAGATCGATTTATAAAATTTATTTGCCGCATTTAATGATTTAGAACTTGTTTTTTTTCCTGGAACTATTTCAACTAAAGGTAGTAAATAAACAGGATTGAATGGATGGGCAATTATACCTCTTTTATTATTTTTACATTTTGAAAAAATTCTTGAGGGAAGTAATCCAGATGAGCTTGACGATATCAAAACCTCAGGTTTACAATAATTTGAAATTTGACTTATTAATTGAGTTTTAAGTTTATAGTTTTCAGGAGCACATTCTTGGATTAGATCTGCATCTTTAACAGTACTCTCTAAAGAAGAAAAAAACTTTAAATTATTAAAATTTATCTTTTTTTTATTAAATAGTTTTTTTACAAAGGGTACGGCTCTTTTTATTTCTTGGATTAAGCTTTTCCTTTGAATTAAATTTTTATCGTATGCTAAAACTTTTATGTTGTGAGCCAAGAGTCTTATTATCCACCCTACTCCAATTACTCCTGTGCCAATTACTGCAACTTTTTTAATTTTGGACATTACTTGTGTTTAACAAGCTTTAATTTTTTCCTTGTTTCTTCTGCAGTCATTATTGATGCACCAAGATCTGTTACAATTCTGATCGCTTTTTCAACTAACTGAGGATTGGTTGCAAGTTTACCTTTTGATATATACAAATTATCTTCTAAACCAACTCTTGGGTTTCCACCCATAACAACTGTTTGTGCTACAAAAGGCATTTCATTTTTTGATATTGCAAAGCCTGACCACACTCCTTGTTCTGGCATTATATCTTTCATTGCTTGCATTGCTAAAGGAGTAGCTGGAGCTCCCCAAGGAATACCTAAACACATTTGAAACATTGGAGGATCATCTAACAAACCTTCTTTATATAATTGAGAGCCAAACCACATATTTCCTAAATCAAATGCCTCTATCTCTGGTTTAACTTTAATTTCCTGTAATTTTTTTGCAGCTTTTCTTAAATCATTAGGAGTATTAACTGTAATGACTGAACCATCACCAAAGTTTAATGTTCCAGCATCTAATGTGCAAATTTCTGGTAAAAATTGTTCTGCATTAGCTATTCTTTCCATAACATTTGCCATGTCTGTCATAGGGCCAAAATCTAGTGGGTTTTTCCCTTGTCCTATGTCCAAATCTCCACCCATCCCAGTAGTTAAGTTTAAAATTACATCGGTTTCACTTGATCTAATTCTATCAACTACCTCTTTATATAATTCCAACCTTCTACTTGGTGTTCCATCCTCTTCTCTAACATGAATATGTGCAATTGCTGCTCCAGCTTTTGCTGCCTCTATTGCCGATTTAGCTATTTGTTCTGGAGTTTTTGGTAAGTCAGGGTGTTTGCTAGCAGTATCGCCTGACCCTGTTACAGCACATGATACAAAAACGTTGTTGTTCATAATTTATTTTTCAACTATATTTTAAAATCATGCAAATGGAAATATCAGAATTACAGAAGGATTTAGCTGCAACTTTTAGATGGACAGCTAGACTTGATATGCATGAGGGTGTTGCAAACCATTTTAGTGCATGCATACCTGGTACATCTGATTTTTACTGCAATAAAGCAGGTATTCATTTTAGTAGAATTAAAGCTAGTGATCTAATCTTGGTGACTAAAGAAAACAAAGAAGAGTTGAAGAATAAGCCAGACGTTATTGATCCGACAGCTTTGTATATCCATGGTGCAATTCATGAAAAAGCTCCACACGCAAGATGTATTTTTCATGTCCATTCTAAATATGCAACTGCTCTTTCTGCGCTAAAAGACCCAGTCTTGAAACCAATCGATCAAAATACGATGATGTTTTATAATAGAGTATCTACATATAATGAATTTGGAGGTTTAGGACTTGAGGACGAATCCATTAAAATGGCGAATTCTCTTGGGAATAAACAGCACATGTTACTCGCAAATCACGGAATTTTAACAACAGGAGAAACTGTGGCCGAAGGTTTTAATTCCCTTTATTATTTTGAAAGAGCGGCACAAACATACCTGACAGCTCTTTCAACAAACCAAGAACTTAATGTGGTCAGCCATGAAGTTGCAGAGAAAACTGCAGAAGAACATGCAAACTTTCCAACTGATTTTGCAAATCTATTCCTATCTCAAATAAGATTAATTTTAGATAAAGAAGAACCTGATTACAAAAATTAAATGGACTTGAACAAATTAAAAGTAAGACGAAGTTTTATTTTTACACCTGGACTTCATCCAGAAATGTTTCCTAAAGCAATTGCATCTGGTGCAGACATGGTTTGTATTGAATTAGAGGATGGGATAGCAATCAATGATAAAGCAGAAGCTAGAAAAAATACTATAGAGGCTCTAAAAACTCTCGAAGTAAAAAATGATGTAGAGTTAGTTGTCAGATTAAATAATCAAAGAACAAAGTTTGGTCTTTTAGATTTAGAAGCTTTCATATCTAGCAAAATAAATCTTAAGGCTATCATGTTACCGAAGGTTAAAACTCCAGATGAAATAACGTTTATAGATGATCTTTTAACAGACTGTAATTTAGACACGGATCTTCATGTAATAATGGAAACAAATGAGGCTTTAGAAAATATTTATAATATTGCTCATGCCAGTAAGAGAATAGTTGCTTTATATTTTGGTGGAGTTGATATGGCAGCTGAGCTTAGAGTTGAAAATAAATGGGAAAATCTTGTCCATGCGAGATCTAAATTAGTTCATGCAGGTGCAAGTGTTGGCGTAGATGTAATAGATGTACCTTATTTAGACTTAGAGAATATGGAAGGAATGAGGAAAGAGGCTGAACAAGTAAGAAACTTAGGCTTTACTGGAAAAGGCTCCATTCATCCAAAACAAATTAAAATTTTAAATGAAGTATTTACACCACCTCAAGATGAAATTATCAAGGCTAAAAAAATTTTAGAAGAATTTAATAATTCAAATACAGGTCTAGTAGTCATAGACGGTAAACTTATAGAAAAACCTGTCCTTCGAGAAATGAAAAGGAAAATATTGATAGCAGATAAAATAAATAAAGTTTAAATTAAATTATGTCATTTCATCTTGCCACTAGAAAAGTTATTAAGGAATGGACTGACTACAATGAACATATGAATATGGCATACTATGTTCTAATTTTTGATCAAGCATGGGAAACAATGCTTAATAAGTTTCATATGGGTGGTTCAAATGCACAAATTAATAAAAGAAGTACTATGGTTGTAGATACAAGAACTACCTACGACAATGAAGTGAAAGAAAATGATGAAGTAGATGTTTATTGCACCTTCTTTGATCATGATAAAAAAAGATTACATTTAAAATGCGAAATGTATGAAAAGAAGTCAAAAAAACTCGCTGCAACTATTGAAAGCCTGTCGCTTTATATTGATCTGGGTAAAAGAAAGGTCACAGAATTTGAACAAGATAAAATCCAAATAATGGATGACTTTATAAATAAAAATAAGCTTTCTTTTAACTCAGAAAATTTAGTGTTTTCTGGTAAGCTAAAAAAATAAGTTATGGAAATAAAACTTTTGTCAGGAGCACTAGGTGCAGAAATAACAGGGATAGATCTTAAAGATACATCTGATCAAAATATCAAGGAAATTAATAATTTATTATTAGAACACAAAGTTATTTTCTTTAGAGACCAAAAAATTAATGCTGAACAACATATAGCCTTAGCTGAAAAATTTGGACCATTAGAAACACATGCATATGTAAAAGGATTAAGTAAACATCCCGAAATAGTAAGAATAATTAAAGCAGAAGATGAAAAAAACCAATGGGGTGAGAATTGGCATAGTGATGTTAGTTACAATGAAAAACCAACGAAAGCAGTAATATTAAAATCAATTAAAATTCCTCCTGTTGGTGGTGATACATGCTTTGCAAACATGGAGCTTGCATGGGAAACATTAGATGAAGATATAAAAGAAAAGATAAAAGATAAAAAAGCAATCCATAGTTCTCTTGGCGCAGAATTTTTTATTGAAAAATATAAAAAAATGGAGGGAAATGAAAAAAGAAATTTTGATGAATATTCTAATGAACATCCAATAGTAAGAACACATCCTGAAACTGGAAAAAAAATTCTATTTGTCAATTGGACATACACAAAAAAAATAATTGGACTTGAACAAGAAGAAAGTGACGAAATTTTAAAAAAAATATTTGAACACCAAGCACGACTAGAATTAACCTGTAGATTTAGCTGGACTGAAAATACAGTCTGTATATGGGATAATAGAAGTGTTATTCACTTTGCAATTGCAGATTTTTATCCAGGTAGAGGATTAGGATATGAAAGAGTAATGGATAGAATTGCTATTGAAGGTGACCACCCACAATAAATACCTTGAAATTTGATTATTTAATAGTTGGAGCAGGTACAGCAGGATGCGTTCTCGCTAATAGACTAACTGAACAAAGTAAAAATAAGGTTGCAATTTTTGAAGCTGGTAAAGATAGTGATATATGGAAAGTAAACATGCCCCTTGCAATACTTTATGCAATGCATGACCCAAAATATAATTATAAATACTATTCTGAACCTGAGCCACACTTAAACAATAGAAAATTATTTTGTCCTAGAGGAAAGATGATTGGTGGTTGTTCCGCGCATAATGGAATGGTTTATGTCAGAGGAAATAAAAATGATTATGAGAGATGGGCTTCATTTGGGTTAAAAAATTGGTCTTACGAAAATGTTCTACCTTTTTTTAAAAAAATTGAGACATGGTCAGGTGGAGAAAATAATTATAGAGGTGGAAAAGGTATATTGCCAGTAAATCGTTCAAATAACAAAAATCCCCTTTTTAAAGCTTTTTTGGACTCGGCGAAAGAGGCAGGACATAAAATAAATAGTGATATGAACGGAGAAGACCAAGAAGGCTTTGGAATGTACGATGTTACTATTCATAAAGGACAGAGAGCAAGTGCTTCAAAATACTATTTAAAACCAGCTAAAAGCAGGGAAAATTTAAAAGTATTTACTGAGTCATTTGTAGAAAAGATTATTTTTGATGGCAAAAAAGCTATTGGAATTCAAGTTAAAATAAAAAATGAAACGAAGACTATTTACGCAAATAAAGAAATTATTTTAAGTGGTGGATCAATTAATTCTCCACAATTATTAATGTTATCAGGTGTTGGTCCAAGCAATCATCTTAAAGAAAAAGGAATTGAGGTTATTCATGATTCAAAAGGAGTTGGAAAAAATTTACAAGATCATTTAGAAACCTATATTCAACAAGAATGTAAAACTCCAGATACATTATATTCATATGTAAATAAATTTAATATGATGAAGGTGGGTATCCAGTGGTTCTTAAACAAAAGTGGGCCCTGCTCTACCTCGTTTTTAGAAGCTGGTGGATTCTGTAAATCATCTCCAGATAAAAAATATCCAAATATACAATTTCATTTTTTCCCAGCATTTGTAATAGACCATGGTTTAGTAGATCCTGATAGACACGGATACCAATTACATGCAAGTTTAAACCAACCTAAAAGTAGAGGGGAAATTACTTTGAAAAGTTCAAACCCTTATGATTACCCAAAAATACAATTTAATTATTTAGAGGATGATTATGATCTTAAAGAAACAATAAAATGTGTTCGAGTAGCAAGAAAAATTTTATGTCAAAACTCTATGAAACCTTTTGCTGGTAAAGAAATTGGGCCTGGTGATAATGCAAATTCAGATGAGGAAATTGAAGAATATGTAAGATCAAAAGCAGAAACAGCATATCACCCATCATGTACTCTAAAGATGGGTATAGATGATATGGCAGTAGTAGATGAAAAATTAAAAATTCATGGTCTTCAGAATATAAGGGTAGCCGATGCATCTGTGATGCCAGAAATTACAAGTGGAAATCTAAATGCACCAACATTAATGATAGGTGAGAGAGCT
>CABZNY010000003.1 GCA_902527265.1 uncultured Pelagibacteraceae bacterium
GGCGAATTTGATATAAGAAATAATAAATTAATTTTAGCTAAAGCCAATGGAGTTTTGGATAAAGAAAATCAATTCTCTTATTCTTATAGAACAACAGCTAAGAATGAAAAAATTACAAATATATTTATTCAAGAACCAAAACCATTTATAAATAATTATAAATTTATAAAAGGTTTTGATGAAGGTGAATTAAAACTAAGTTCAATCAAAATTGGTAATACATCTAGGTCAAATCTCAAGATTGCTAATTTCAAAGTTAAAGAAGTACCAGTTTTAGCAAAAATTCTTACACTCGCGTCTTTACAAGGAATTGCTGATCTTTTGACGGGTGAGGGAATAAGATTTAATGAATTTGAGATGGATTACATAACAAAAAACAAGCTAACAGAGATAGATGAGATGTACGCAATAGGACCATCTATTTCAATAATGATGGAGGGTTATATTGAGAAAGACAGGATAACAAGTTTAAGAGGAACCTTAGTGCCTGCAACAACTATTAATAAGAAAATAGCCAAAATTCCTTTGCTTGGTAATATTTTAGTAGGCACAAAAACTGGTGAAGGTATTTTTGGTGTGAGTTTTAAAGTTAAAGGACCACCTAATGATTTAAAAAGTACAGTTAATCCAATAAAAACTTTAACTCCAAGATTTATTACAAGGACTTTAGAAAATCTTAAAGGTAATTAATTTGTAATTTTAAAGTGCTTTTTTTTTCCTATAGATAGCTTAATAAAACCTTTATCTGAGAATAAATTAGGATCAATTATATACTTTTCATCTAATACATTTTCATTATTTAGTTTTATCCCGTTTGACTTAATTAATCTTCTTATTTCTGATTTAGAAATATCTTTATTTACAAAAGAAATTAGCTCAACTATATTTTTCGATAAAATATCATTATTGACTTTTATCCCAGGAAGATTTTCTCCTGTAGAATTCTCTTTAAAAGTATTTTTTGCAAGTTTCTCAGACTTTTCTGCTTCTTTTATTCCATGTAACATTTCTGTTGCATTATTTGCGAGTAAAATTTTTTGTTCGTTTATATCCTTATCTTTTGCTTTCTCTATTTTATCTAAAGACAGATCAGTAAACATTTTTAAAAACTTAAATACATCTCTATCATCTGTATTTCTCCAAAACTGCCAATAATCATATGGAGATAACATTTCTTTATTTAACCATACTGCACCTTTTTCAGTTTTACCCATTTTAGTACCTGATGCTAATGTTATTAGTGGAGTAGTTAAGCCAAATGCTTGATTTCCAGATTCTCTTTTAATTAGTTCAACACCGTTTACTATATTTCCCCATTGATCAGATCCACCAATTTGTAAATTACATTTGTTTGATTTATTAAGTTCATAAAAATCATATGCTTGTAAAATCATATAATTAAATTCCATATAACTTAAAGATTGTTCTCTTTCTAATCTTAATTTAACACTATCAAATGTTAACATTTTATTTATTGTAAAATGTTTACCTATGTCTCTTAAAAAATCTATATAATTGAGTTTGCCTAACCATTTATAATTATTCACAAATATTGGTTTTAATTTTGAATTATTTGTTTTAAGAAAAATCTTAAAAACCTTTTTTATATTATTAATATTATTCTCAATTTGCTTTTCAGAAAGGATTTTTCTCGTTTCCTCTTTACCTGATGGATCTCCTATTCTAGTCGTACCCCCACCCAAAAGAACGATTGGTCTGTGGCCATACTTTTGTAAAAGTCTAAGACACATGATTTGCAATAAACTTCCAACATGTAAACTTGGAGCTGTACTATCAAATCCAATATAAGCATTTGTGCTTTCTTTATTTAATAGATTTGATAATTCTATTTCATTGGTACATTGATAATAGTATCCTCTCTCTTTAAATTCTTTTAAAAAATTATTCATAGGTCTATAATCTTACAATATACATATTTTAATAAAAAAAAATAAGAATGGAAAAAAACTTATCTGCGCTTGGATTTATGAGTGGTACATCTGGTGATGGTGTTGATACTTCCGTCATCAGTTCTAATGGCAAAGATACCATCAGTATCAAATATAATAGATTTGATCCTTATCCAACAAGCCTTTCAAATAAAATTCATAAAGTAAAAGAAAGCATTTCAGAAATGCAAGACTTGCTAAAATATTCTTCTGAAATTGACAAATTAGAGTTAGAAATTACTGATTTTCACATTGATATAGCAATTAAGGCAACTAAAGAGGTTGATTATGATCTAATCGGTTTTCATGGTCACACTATTTATCATAATACAGAGGAAAAAATTTCAAAACAAATTGGACTTGGTGCTAATTTATCAAAATTAACAAATAAAGATGTAGTTTATAACTTTAGACAAAACGATATTAAGAATGGAGGTGAGGGTGCACCCTTATCTCCTATTTATCATCTAGCGCTTATAAAATCACTGTTTAATGAAAATAAAGTTAAAATACCAATTTCAATACTAAATATTGGTGGAATTGCTAATATTACCGAAATTGAGAAAGATTTTAAAATTACTAGTAGAGATATAGGACCTGGAAATTGTCTAATAGATAAATGGATAAGAAAAAATTCTGATAAATTTTTTGACAAAAATGGAACTCTAGCTGACAAAGGAAAAACAGATAAATTTATTTTTGATCAATATTTAGATAATTATTATTATAGCAAAGTTAATTCTAAAAGATCCCTTGATACAAATGATTTTGATATTTCTTTTGCCAAAGGACTCTCTTTAGAAAATGGTTCAACCACAATTACAAACTTAACTTCTGAATTATTATCAAAAAAAATAGGTATTAATGATGTTTATATTTGTGGTGGTGGTAGAAAAAATAAATATTTAATTAATTCTTTAAAAAAAAAAGTTAATAATAAATTACATTTAATCGATGACTTAAATATAGATGGTGACTATATAGAGTCACAAGCATTCGCATTTCTTGCAATTCGATCTTATCTTGGATTGCCAATATCATTCCCTACTACAACTAATTGCAAAAAACCTTCGATTGGAGGAATTGTAATAAAAAAATCTTGACTAATACAGTGCAGTTTCTTTTTTTATATATTTATTTAAAGATTTAATTAAGGATATATCATTTTTTGAAAAAAAATGATTTGCATCTTGAATAGATTCAAATTCAACCTTGATACCTTTTTGCTCACTAAGCCTTTTGTTTAAATCATTTATATGTTCTACTGGAACTAATTCGTCTTTTTTTCCATAAATCATTGTACCTGATGTAGGGCATGGCGATAAAAACGAAAAATCGTAAACATTAGGTTGGGGCGATACCACAATGAATCTGTTAATTTCTGGTCTTCTCATTAGTAATTGCATTGCTATCAAAGAACCAAAAGAAAAACCAGAAACCCAGCATTGCGAGTTATCAAAATTTTCTCTCTCTAACCAGTCTAATGCTGCTGCAGCGTCAGCAAGCTCTCCTTGTCCGTTATCAAACTCACCGTCACTTTTACCAACTCCTCTAAAATTTACTCTACAAACTGAAAAATCATTCTCAACAAAAGTTTGAAATATATCAACAACAACTTTATTATTCATCGTTCCACCGTACTGAGGATGGGGATGCAAAACCAAAGCAATTGGAGAAGTATTTTTTTTACTTTTAAAATATTTAGCTTCTAGCCTTCCTGCTGGACCTGGTATAAATATTTCTACAATTTTATTATCTACTGATGCCATTGATTATTAATCTCAAAAAAAAATTAAGTTTTTCTATCAAAATTGAGTGACAAAATGCAAGTTTTATAATATTAATTAATCTTGACTGAAATAGTCGGGTATATATAAGACCCATAAATTGCGGGAAATATGAAATTATCAAGTAAAGGCAGATACGCTGTAATGGCTCTAGCGGATCTAGCAAAATTTAATTTAAAAGAGCCAGTATCTTTAAGAGACATATCTTTAAGACAAGGCATATCACTTGTTTACTTAGAACAGCTTTTTTCTAAATTAAAAAAGAACCAAATTGTTACAAGCGTTAGAGGTAATAGAGGTGGTTACGTATTATCAAAACAAGCTTCTGAGATAAAAATTTCAGATGTGTTTATTGCGGTCGATGAAAAAGTAAAAACAGTTGGGTGTGAAAAACATTTGGAGAGTGGATGTAACGGTAAATCTTCTAAATGTATTACTCATGATTTATGGGATGAGCTAGAAGATTATATAAATAATTTTTTTCAGCAAAAAACATTAAGTGATTTAATTAATAAGAGAACTTATAATGGATAATAGGCAAAAAGAAATTGATAATCTAAAAGATTATAAGTACGGTTTTACAACTGATATTGAAAACACAAGAGCGCCCAAGGGATTAAATGAAAATGTAATTAGATTTATATCTAATATTAAAAAGGAACCACAATGGATGCTTGATTTTAGATTAAAAGCATTTGAAAGATTTAAACAGTTAAAAGAACCAGATTGGCAAAAACCAAAATATCCAAAAATAGATTATCAAGATTTATATTACTATTCAGCACCTAAAAGTATGAAAGATAAACCAAAAAATTTAGATGATTTAGACCCTAAACTTTTGGAAACTTATAAAAAATTAGGAATTCCACTTCAAGAGCAAAAGAGACTTAATGGTATAGCAGTTGATGCAGTATTTGACTCAGTCTCTGTTGCAACGACATTTAGAGAAGAGCTTACAAAACAAGGAATTATTTTTTGTCCAATCTCAGAAGCTATACAAAATCATCCTGAATTAGTTAAAAAATATTTAGGTTCAGTTATCCCTGTAACTGATCATTTTTTTGCAACTTTAAACTCTGCAGTTTTTACTGATGGGTCATTTGCATATATACCTGAAGGTGTACGTTGCCCAATGGAACTTTCAACATACTTTAGAATAAATGCATCTAATACAGGTCAGTTTGAAAGAACATTAATTATTGCTGATAAAGGAAGTTATGTAAGTTATTTGGAAGGTTGCACTGCTCCTATGCGTGATGAAAATCAATTACATGCTGCAAATGTTGAACTAGTTGCATTAGATGATGCAGAAATTAAATATTCTACAGTTCAGAATTGGTATCCTGGTGATAAAGATGGAAAAGGTGGAATTTATAATTTTGTTACTAAGCGTGGTTTGTGCAAAGGAAAGAATTCAAAAATTTCTTGGACACAAGTTGAAACTGGTTCTGCCATTACTTGGAAATATCCAAGCTGTATTTTAAAAGGTGATAATTCTGTTGGTGAGTTTTACTCAATAGCAATTACAAACAATTATCAAAAAGCAGATACTGGAACCAAAATGATACATTTGGGAAAAAATACTAAAAGTAAAATAATATCAAAAGGTATTAGTGCTGGTTTTTCAGATATGACTTATCGGGGCTTAGTTGACATTTCATCAAAAGCAACAAATTCCAATAATTATACTCAATGTGACTCTTTATTAATGGGTAACAAATGTGGGGCGCATACAGTTCCATATATCAAAAACAAAAATTCAGAATCAAATATTGCTCATGAAGCAACAACATCAAAGATTAGTGAAGAGCAGCTACATTACTGTCAACAGAGGGGTTTGAGTGCCGAAGAGGCAGTAGGGTTAATTGTTAATGGATTTTGTAAAGAGGTATTACAACAATTACCAATGGAATTTGCCGTAGAGGCCCAAAAACTAGTTGGTATCAGCTTAGAAGGTAGTGTCGGTTAATGTTAAAAATAAATAAATTAAACGCAAAAATTGATAGCAAAGAAATTTTAAAAGAGTTTTCTTTAAATATAAATCCTGGTGAGGTCCACGCGATTATGGGCCCAAATGGATCTGGTAAAAGCACATTATCAAATATTTTATCAGGTAAAAAGGGATATGAAGTTTCAGGAGAAGTACTTTTTGAGGAAAAAGATTTATTTGAACTTGAAACAGAAGAAAGAGCTCATAAAGGTATTTTTCTTGCCTTCCAATATCCATTAGAAATACCAGGTGTTAATACAAATATATTTCTAAAGACTTCATTGAACGCAGTAAGGAAAGCACGAGGTGAAAAAGAGCTTGATGCTATAGAATTTTTAAAACTTGTTAAGGAAAAATCTAAAGAACTGAAATTTGATGAAGAAAAATTAAATAGACAACTAAATGTTGGTTTTTCAGGTGGAGAAAAAAAGAAAAATGAAATTTTGCAAATGTCGTTATTGGCTCCAAAATTATCAATATTAGATGAAACAGATTCAGGTTTAGATATTGATGCATTAAAAATTGTGGCTGATGGAGTTAATTCATTAAGGGATAATAAAAATTCATTTTTAATAATTACACATTACCAAAGATTACTTGATTATATAAAACCTGATTTTGTTCATGTTTTAATGGATGGAAAAATAGTTAAATCTGGAGGTGCAGAATTAGCTCTGGAATTAGAAAAAAAGGGGTATGAAAATTTTCATTAGATGAAAGAGCAATTACAAAAAGATTTTGATAATACTATTAGAAATTTAACTTTATCTCAAAAAGACATTGAAATAAAAAAATTTTATTTAGATAATTTTATTAATAAAGGTTTTCCAAACAGAAAAGAAGAAGACTGGAAATTTTCTGATCTTAACCAAATAATAAAAAAAAATATTGGAGAGCTAAGCTTTTATAGCGACTATACATCTACAAATAAAGTCGATACTTCTGCATTTGTAGATGGTCTAGAGCATAACAAAATAGTATTTATTAATGGAAGAATAGAAAAAATTGATTTTGATTATGAAAAAAAAGATCAAATAGAAATAATTGATCAGTCAGAATCTATTAATAAATTTAATAATAATAGCTCTTTATCTGACTTAAATAGTGCTTTTACCAATAAGTCTTTTAAAATAGTTGTAAAAGAGGGTTATCAATTAACAAAACCTCTTATTATTTATCATACAACCAACTCTAAAATCTGGTCTAAAAATATTAATTTAAGATTAAATTTTGAATTATATGAAAATAGTTCCCTAAGATTAATTGATTTATTTAGAGACACTTCAGAAAAAAATTTCCTAAATATTTTTTACAACTTTGATTTAAAAGAAAATTCCATTTTAAAAAATTACAAAGTAGATAAATTTGAAAATAAAAATATTAAGTATTCCTTTAATAATATTGAGCAAGATAAAAATAGTGTTTCAGAAACATTCATTTTATCCTCGGGATCAAATTTTTGTAAGAATGAAATTAATTGTAACTTAAATGGGGAATATTCATCAGCTTTTGTAAATGGTATCTTCTCTATAAATAATAATAAACATCATGAAATCAGAACAATAATAAATCACTTAACTGAAAATACAAAAAGCTATCAACTTATAAAAAGTGTTTTAGAAGATAGTTCTAGAGCAGTATATCAAGGAAAAATATTTGTTAACTCTAAAGCACAGAAAACTGACGGTTATCAACTAAGTAAAGCAATATTGTTAAATAAAGATTCCGAGTTCAATGCTAAACCAGAGTTAGAAATTTATGCAGATGACGTTAAATGTTCACACGGTTCTGCATCAGGTAGTCTCAATGAGGACTCGATATTTTATTTAATGTCAAGAGGATTGAATTATCAACAGTCCAGAGAACTTTTGATAAATGGTTTTCTATTAGATGTTGTTGAAAAAATTACTGACTCTGAAGTAAAAAATTTAATTAAAAATATGATTGGAATTAAGGAATGAAAATAGAGAACATAAAAGACGAGTTTCCAATATTTGATGAAAAGATTCAAAATAACGATTTAGTTTATTTAGATAGCGCCAACTCATCTCAAAAACCAAAGGTAGTAGCAGATAAAATAAATGAATTTTATACTAAACAATTTTCAAATGTAGGAAGAAGTGTTCATTATTTAGCAGTTGCAGCGACAAACTTATATGAAAATACAAGGTCATCCGTGCAAAAATACATTAATGCTAAAGATAAAAATGAGATAGTTTTCACTAAAGGAGCAACTGAAGCTTTAAATTTAGTAGCTAACACTCTGGGGCAAAAATATCTGAATGAAGGCGATGAAATTTTAATTACAGAACTAGAACATCATTCTAATTATGTGCCTTGGCATTTCTTGAGAAAATCAAAGAATATAAAAATTAACTTTGCAGAGGTAAATGAAAATGGAGACATTTCTCTGGAAGATATTGAAAAAAAAATAACTTCTAAGACCAAAGTAATAGCAATTACTCATCTATCTAACGTTACTGGAGCAATATTACCTGTTAAAGAAATAACAGATCTTGCCCACTCAAAGGGAATAATAGTTGTCATTGATGGTTGTCAGGGAGCACCTCATCTTAAATTAGATATGCAAGACTTAGACTGTGATTTTTACGCAATATCATGCCATAAAATGTACGGACCAACTGGACTAGGTGTTTTATACGGTAAAAAAAAGTGGTTAGAGGAACTGCCACCTTATCAAGGTGGCGGCGGAATGATTAGAGAAGTTAAAAAAGATAAAATATCTTATGGTGATTTGCCAAATAAATATGAGGCAGGAACTATGGCTACAGCTCAAGTTATTGCATTTGATCAGTCAATAAAGTTTATGGAGAGTGTTGGTATAGAGAATATCATGAAACATGAAGCTGATTTAGTTGAATATGGTCAAGAATTGTTACAAAAAAATAATTCTGTTAAATTAATTGGTAGTCCAAAAAATAAAGGTGGAGTTTTATCGTTCACATTAGAGGGTGTTCACCCACACGACATTGCAACAATACTCGATGAAGATGGTGTTGCGATAAGAGCAGGCCATCATTGCTGCCAAATATTACATGATAAATTAAATATACCTGCTAGTGCAAGAGCTTCAGTTGGAATTTATAATACTAAAGATGATTTAGACAAGTTAAACGACTCAATTAATAATTGTAAAAAAATATTTAATTTAAAATGAACTTAAAAGAACTTTATCAAGAAATTATTTTAGAACATGGAAAAAATCCACGGAATCTTGGTAAAACACATGAGTTTAATAAAGATGCCAAAGGTCATAATCCATTATGTGGAGACAATGTTCATGTTTATCTTAAATTAAATGGACAAAAAATAGTTGAGGATATTTCATTTGAGGGAAGTGGATGCGCTATTTCGATGGCATCAGCTTCGATCATGACTGATTTAATTAAAGGCAAAAACGAGCACGAGGCTAAAGAGATAGTTGAAGATTTTTTAGGAATGATAAAAGAAAATCCAGAATTAAAATCTGAATACTTAAAAGAAGACGAAAAAACTAAATTAATGTGTCTGTCTGGTGTTAAACAATACCCAATGAGAGTTAAGTGTGCAACATTATCATGGCATACCTTTGTATCTGCATTAGACAACTCAGAGGAAACAACTAATACCGAGTCGTAACTTTATGGAATTAAAAGAAAAAGTAATTGAGGAAATAAAAAAAATTTACGATCCTGAAATACCAGTAAATATTTATGAGCTTGGATTAATCTACGATATTATTGTAGATAAAAAAAATATTAGTGTAAAAATGACACTTACCACTCCAAATTGCCCAGTAGCCGAAAGTTTGCCTAAAGAAGTTAAAGATAGTATTATGCAATTAGAAGAAGTTGACAAAGTAGATTTAGATTTAGTTTGGGAACCACCATGGGATAAATCTATGATGTCAGAGGCAGCAAAACTAGAATTAAATTTATGACGAAACAAGTTATATCATTAAGCGATCAAGCGGCTAACAGGATAAAAGAAATTATGTCTTCTGCTGATAATGAATCCATTGGTGTTAGAGTTGGAGTAAAATCAGGTGGATGCGCAGGTATGTCGTATATTATGGAATATACAAAAGAAATAAATCCTAATGACGAGGTTATTGAAGATAAAGGGGTTAAGGTATTCATTGATCCATCAGCAGTAATGTATCTTTTTGGAACTGAAATGGATTATAAAAAAGAGGAATTTTCTTCTCAATTTGTATTTAACAATCCAAATGAAACTGAAAGATGTGGTTGTGGAGAGTCTTTTAAAGTTTAATTATTGGTAATAGGAAATAAACCAATACTGGCCTCTTTTATTCATAGAATAAGTCTTATTTTTTCTACGTTTAGGCTTTTTGATTTCAGGCCTATTATAACCAATAATATTCTTAATTGTTGATATGAGTTTAGTCATACCTTTTAATAACAAAATTGAATGAAATTAGAATTCTAATATGGGAATACCTGCTATTACTACAGGTAATCCCATAAAAATAAGCCTTTTAACAGCTGTAATACATATCGAATTCAATAGGGTGCGGCGTATGTTCAAAATTATGAATTTCTTCATATTTAAGTTCAATGTACGCATCTATTTGATCATCAGTAAATACATTACCTTGAGTTAAGAAACTTCTATCTTTATCTAAAGCTTCCATTGCTTCTCTTAAAGAACCGCAAACAGTTGGCACCTTCTTAACTTGCTTTTCTGATAAAGCATAAAGGTCTTTGTCGAATGATTTACCTGGATCAATTTTATTTTTAATTCCATCAATTCCAGCCATAAGCATGGAAGCAAATGTTAAATATGGGTTTCCAGATGCATCTGGGAATCTGATTTCACATCTTGCACCTTTTTTACTTAACGTGATTGGAATTCTACATGAAGCCGATCTATTTCTTGCAGAGTATGCAAGTAAAACAGGAGCCTCAAATCCTGGTATTAATCTTTTGTAACTATTTGTAGTAGCATTAGCAAATGCATTAATTGCTTTTGCATGCTTTAATACTCCACCAATATAGTAAAGTGCAGTTTGAGATAATCCAGCGTATTTATTTCCAGAAAATACCGGGGTTTTCCCTTTCCAAATTGATTGGTGAGTATGCATTCCAGAACCGTTATCTCCTTTAACTGGCTTAGGCATAAAAGTTGCAGTTTTACCAAAAGAGTGAGAAACCATTTGAACTACATATTTGTATAGTTGAACGTTGTCTGCTTGATCAACCAAAGTTCCAAATAACATTCCAAGTTCATGTTGACTTGGTGCAACCTCGTGGTGGTGTTTTTCTACTGTAATTCCAACATCTCTTAGCCCTTTAAGATATTCACCTCTCATATCTTGAGCACTATCCACTGGCGGTACAGGAAAATATCCTCCTTTTACTCCAGGTCTATGACCCATGTTTCCATTATCATAAGATTTTCCAGAATTATAAGGACCTTCCGAACTATCAATTGAAAAACTTGTTTCATTCATGTCATTTTTAATTCTCACATCATCAAAAACAAAAAACTCAGGCTCTGGGCCAAAATAAGCAGTATCACCAATTCCTGTTTTTTTTAAATATGCTTCAGCTTTTTTTGCAATCCCTCTTGGATCTCTTTCATAAGGATCTCTCTTAACTGCATCCAAAATATCACAAAATAAAATTAAAGTATTATGAGATGTATAAGGGTCTATTACTTTTCTACTTAAATCAGGCTTTAATATCATGTCAGACTCGTTAATTGCCTTCCATCCTGCAATTGATGATCCATCAAAAAATACTCCTTCGTTTAACATTTCTTCATCAACAATCGTTGTATCCATTGTTAAATGCTGAAGTTTCCCCCTTGGGTCTGTAAATCTAAGATCTACAAACTCAATGTTTTTAGACTTCATTAATTTTAGTACGTCCTTAGCGCTCATATTATCTCCTATAATTTTTTAATTTTCTTATCAGTTAAGAAAAGATAAATAATGCCTATTAAATAGATATCACTTATGCTTTTTTTACATGTATATTAACCTTAAAAAATTAGAATTTTCAATCAATCCTAAGTTGCAATAATGAGTTTATTAAATAAAGAACCAGTTAAAAGAGCTGAAAAAGCATTAAAAGAATTTGATGAGACATTATCAATCACAGAATTAGAAAATACAGCAAGAACAGCGGTAGATGCAGCAAAAGCATTAAACTGCGAAGTAGGAGCTATCGTAAAAAGTCTACTTTTTAAAAATGGTGATAATTATTTTTTATGTTTAGTCTCCGGTGACAAAAGATGTTCATTAAATAAATTAAAAAAGTTTTTTAATAGTAAAGATTTAAGCATGGCATCTCCAAATGATGTGAAAGAACAAACTGGATATACAATTGGAGGAGTTTCTCCGATAGGACACACAAATACCTTGCAGATATTAATTGATAGTTCTTTGAATAGATTTGAAGATTTGTTTGGTGCTGCTGGACATCCAAACTGTATTTTTAAAATAAATTTCGAAAATCTTAAAAAAATTACTAATGGAACAATAGAAGATATAATTGAATGAAATCTCCAAACGCTACTGATTATTTTATTCTTACTTTTTTAGCCTTACTTTGGGCTTCAGCTTTTTTTAATATTAAAATTGCAACATATTCTTATGGACCAATAACTATAGCTTTTTTAAGAATTTTTTTTGGAATGATACCTCTATTATTACTTTGTTATTTCAAAAAAATAAAAATTGAAGCGTTTTCTAAAGATTGGAAATGGTTTGCAGCAATTGGTATCATCAATTTAGTTATTCCTTTTTTCCTAATAGCATACGGAGTTCAAAAAGTTCAAAGTAATTTAGCAGCAATTTTAATGTCAACTACACCTATTAGTGCAACAATACTCGCACATTTCTTTGCTGACGAAGAGAAAATAAACGTAATAAAAATATTTGGAATAGTTTTAGGTTTTTCAGGAATTGTTTATTTATTCTCAGAAAATTTACTTATAAATAATGAAAATTTATTTTCTGCTCTTATGATTCTATTGGGATCCACTTTTTATGTTATTGGAGGAATTTTAACATTAAAAATTAGTAATAAGAAAAATGAAAATGTAACTGCATCAATTCTTATTTGGGGAGCTATAATTGCTTGTCCAATATCACTAATAATTGAGCAACCATGGAATTTTAATCCATCACTAGAGTCCACATTATCTTTGATTTATCTTGGTATTTTTCCAACTGGAATTGCATGGTTATTAAGATTTATGATTTTAAAGAAAAATGGTTTAGTTTTCCAAAGTCAGGTCGCTTATCTAATACCAATTTTTGGTGTTATTTTAGGATTTATTTTCCTAAACGAATTAGTAACACCTAAAATTTTAATTGCTTTATGTGCTGTTGTCTTAGGAATTTATTTTGTAAAAAAAGCAGGAGATAAAAAAATACAAAGTATATAAAAAAATTTCTAATTTATTTTTAATTGTTCAAATTTTTTTGACTTAACTGATTTTTGTGCAGCTTCTGCTAACATTATAGACTTTCTTCCATCTTCAAAAACAGCTTTAGGTTTAATATTTTTTTTGCAAAAGTTTGCAAGGTCAGATAGTTGCAACCTAAAAGCTTCTGCATATCTCTCTATAAAAAAATGGAGTAGAGGGGATTTATTATTTGTTGAATTTTTTAAAAAGAGATTAGTTTCTGTTTCTCTTTTATTATCCGATATCATCATTCCTTTTGCTCCAAAAAGCTCAACTCTCTGGTCATAACCAAAACTACAATGTCTTGAATTAGTTATTACACATTGCACTCCTTTTTTCGACTTAAGCACTGTAGTAGCAAGTTCATAGTCTTTTATCTTATTAAATCTTTGATCTGATATATTACTACCAGTAGCAAATACTGATTTAAATTCATCTGAACCCAAGTAGTATCTTGCTAAATCAAAATCATGAATCATCATGTCTTTAAAAATTCCTCCAGAACCTTTTAAATAAGACAATGAAGGAGGAGCAGGGTCCCGACTAGTTATAATAATTTTTTCTAGTTTACCTATTTTATTTTTTAACAAATTCTTTTTAAGTAAATTATGTCCAGGATCGTATCTTCTATTAAATCCTATTTGCACTTTAGGATTAAGTTTTTTAATTTTCTTTAGAGATGAATTAATTTTTTTTAAATTTAAATCTAGGGGTTTTTCACAAAAGACTACTTTTTTATACTTAGCACCCTTTTCAATAAATTTTAAATGCGTAGAAGTAGAGGAAGCTATAAAAATACATTTAATTTCGTTATCTTTAAAAGCAATATCTGGATTATTTATTGAAATAACATTTAATCTTTTTGAAATTTTGTTTGATAAATTTTTATTTAAATCAAAAACATATTTTAATTCAAATTCACTATTTTTTCTCAAATTATTAGCATGCATCTGGCCAATTCTACCAAGGCCAAATAGAGCAGTTTTTATTTTATTTTTACCCATCTTTTTTTTCTGTTTGAAACTTTGCATGCCTCGATAAATTTTGCAGTTTCAAGTCCCTCATCCTCATTTGGATAAAAATACCTTTTTTTTGAATTATTTTTCAAAGAATCTGCAAATTCACGATAAATATTTGCAAATGCATCCAAATATCCTTCAGGATGTCCAAATTTTAATCTAGAAAATTTTTTAGACAATTCAGCATTAAAAAAACCTCTTTCAATAAATTTTACCGCACCATTAGATGGATTAAGTTTTAAATAGTTTGGATCGTTTTGAACCCACTCCAAACTTCCTTTTGTTCCAAATATTCTTATTCGTAATCCATAAACTCCACCTCTAGCCATCACACTTGTCCAAAACATTCCTTTAGCACCATTATTAAAATTAATCATTACTTGAGCATTGTTGTCCATTTTAATTTTATTTGAAACTTGTTTAATATCTGCAAAAATAGTTTCACCTTTTAAACCTGATATGTAAGTTGCCATATGATATGCGTGGGAGCCAATTTCGTTTAATACTGCTGAAGCTCCAACAATATTTTTATCTATTTTCCATTTAAACTTTTTCTTTGCATTTTTTTCTGAAATATTTTCTCCACCTGACCAATCTTGAACATATTCAACGTTTATGTATTCAACTTTTCCAATTTTACCTTTTTCAACTATTACTTTTGCCTCTCTAACCATAGGATAGGCAGAATAATTATGTGTCAAAGCATACTTAATTTTTTTATTAGATTTTATTTTTTTAAATAATTTCTTAGCTTGAGCAAGATTCCCAGCAAATGGTTTATCAGAAATTACATGTATATTTTTATCAATAAATTTTTCTGCAATAATTTGGTGACTTGAAGGAGGTGTCATTATTGCCACGACATTAATACCACCTTTTCTTACTGCTTCTCTTTCGGCCATTTCTCTAAAATTTGAATAGCATCTCTCTTTTAAAATACCTAGGCTTTGACCAAAGCTTTTAGATAGTTTTGTATTTCTCGAAAAAACACCAGCAACTATCTCATATTGATTATCAAATCTTGATGAAATTCTATGAACATGACCAATCCAAGATTTTGGACCACCTCCAACTACGCCAAGCTGAATTTTTTTTCCTTTAATTAATCTCATGATTAAATATATCTTAACAAATAAAAAATTTATGTCAGTAAAATTAGGTATAGCACCAATTGCTTGGAGTAATGATGACATGCCTGAGCTAGGCGGAGATACTCCTCTAGAACAATGTTTGTCAGAGGCAAGTCAGGCTGGATTTGTTGGGATTGAGTCAGGTGGTAAATTCCCAAAAACATCCAAAGAATTATTACCAAAATTAGATAAGTACAACTTAAAATTATGTTCTGGTTGGTATAGCGGAAATCTTAGAAAAAATTCTGTTGAACAAGAAAAAAATTTAATTCAAGACCAACTTAAATTATTTAAAGATTGTGAAGCTCCATGTATCGTTTTTGCTGAAGTTTTTGGATCAATACAGGGTGATCCAACAAAAAAACTTTCCAGTAGACCTAAGATGATGGATCAAGAATGGAAAGATTATTGTGCAAAAATATCTGAACTTGCAAAATATCTTGAAGATGAGGGTATGCCTTTAGCTTACCACCATCATATGGGAACAGTTATTGAAACAGAAGAAGAAACAATTAGATTGCTAGAAAATACAGATGATAGTGTAAAATTAACTTTAGATACTGGTCATATGTTATTTGCTCAGGGAAATTCAATTAATTTAATTAATAAATTCAAGGAAAGAGTAATCCATATTCACTGCAAAGATATTAGAGAAGAAGTATTAAAAAAAGCCCTTTCTGAAGATTTAAGTTTTAGGGATGCCTTTTTAGAAGGTGCCTTTACCGTACCTGGTGATGGGTGTATCGACTATAAACCTTTGTTTGATATTTTAAAAAAAAATAATTATCAGGGTTGGCTTGTTGTGGAGGCTGAACAAGATCCTAAAAAAGCTAATCCACTTGAATATGCTATTAAGGGTTACAAATATATTACAGATACTTTAAAGAAATCAAATTTAGAGATTAATAATCTATAATTTTACTTTTTTACTATCTTCAAGTTTACCATCGAAAAAATCAAAAATATTTTGAATAGTTTCTTTTGCCATTCTTGTCATGCATTCCTCAGTGAATGCAGCAGCATGAGGACTTAGGAAAACTTTGTCATTTTTTAATAGAGGATTGTCAGCTTCTGGAGGTTCTACCTCAAATACATCAATTCCTGCTCCAAAAATCAAATTCTCATTTAAGGCTTTATCTAAGTCTTTCTCATTAATAATACCGCCTCTTGCAGCGTTAATGATTATACAGTTCTTTTTCATCGTTTTAAGAAGTTCATAATTTATAATATTTTTAGTTTGATCAGTTAAAGGTATATGGAGTGAGACAGCATCCATATCTTTAATAGCCTCTGCTAAATCTTCAACTTTTTTCCCACCCATTTTGCTTATTGTTTCTGCATCTACAAACGGATCATAAACAAAAACGTTCATTTCAAATCCCAAACATCTTTTAATCAATGCTTTACCTATTCTTCCAAATCCAGCTATAAGAATATTTTTGTCCCAAATCTCTATAGTTTTTGGTAATTTGTTCCTTTCAGTAAATTTTCCACTTTTGACCGAATGGTCATACATACTTTTTCTTTTTGAGATACTTAAAAGCATAAAAAGAACATGTTCTGCAACTGCTACAGCATTTGCTGTTGCGGTTATTGCTACATCGATATTTCCTTTTTTACAGCTATTTAAATCAATATTATCGTAACCAACTCCATGTCTTGAAATTATTTTAAGGTTTTTTGCATTTTCAATTGCCTCTGCAGGCAATATTGATGTTCTTAAAGAAACTGCATCTGCATCTACAATTTTTTTTTTCACATTTTCAACGCTTAAATCTTCAACTACTTCATAATTATAGTTATTATTACTTTTTAATAATTCCATACCTTTTTCATGAATAGGTTGGACAATGAGAATTTTTTTCATAATTTTAAAAAAAATTATATTAGTCTAGCAAGATCTCTTTTGCTATTTTTAAATGTCGGAAGTGGATATTTAAATGCATACTTTCTTGGAATACATTTATTCTTTGCTTTTTCCCACAAAGCAATCCATTGCTTATAGTTGTGGATGGTAATATTTTTTTTGTTTCTACTTCTTACATAAAAATTTGGCAAAGGTTTTCTACCAGACGGGGTTCCAGCTCTATTATATCTTAAATCGGCACTAATTCTAAAATCATTAGTTCTGTTAGGTAATGAGCAATGAATTGAATGTTTGTGCAAAATAATAATATCACCAACATTAGCCTCCAGAAAAACTGGTTTGTAATTATCAAGTAGTTTACTATCTTTTATTTCAACCTGACCTCTATATCCAGATATATGGTTTAATAATCCCAATTTATTAATTTCTTTTACCGTAATCATACATCCATTTTTTTTTGTAGTTTTAGTAAATGGAATCCAAACAGTGACCATATCAGTTAATCTTTGTCCCAAAGATGATAATACAGCTGCATCTTGATGCCATGGAGTTCTACCTGATAGACCATCATGGATAGAATGTTTTGGTAATTTGCTTTCTGGTTGTTTAATTCTTGTATTTTGCACTGGATTTGACAAAATTTCTGGCCCTAATAATTTTTCAACTACATCCAAGATTTTTTTGTGATTTATTAAGTTCCACAAAGATTGAGAGGCGAAGTAATCACTGTCCTTTTTTACATGATCTCTAGGAAGTCTAGTATTAAAATACTGATCAAGATCATAAATATTTAGCTTTGAAATGTATGTGTATTTTTTCCTGAAGTTATATTTAAAAATCTTTTCTTTCATGTGGTCTGGAGCAAATTTATGAACTAAATTGTCCATTACATATTCCATATCATTTAAAATGGGTTTTAAATCCTTATTGAAATTAAGAACATTTTTTACCCTTAAGTAACCATCTCTATCTAAAGTGCTCCTTAATTTAGTCATAGTTTGCTAATTATCAGAATTTAACTGTACATACCTTCTTTTACTTTAATCATTTTGTACATTAGGTCATTCAAGGGTGTAGCTATTCCATGTTTTTTTCCTATTTTAGATACAGCGCCACTTATGAAATCAATTTCAGTTTTTCTTTTATAAAGCACATCAAAAGCCATTGATGATTTATTTGTTTGTTTTGAATCAACAATCTTATTAAACATGAATAAACACTCATCCTCTGAAACATCAACACCATCTGCTAAAGCAACATCTTTTGTTTCTAAAATTATCTCTTTACCTAAACTTCTCGAGACGTCGTTAGCATTATTATTTATGTAAAGATCACTGTGATGCAGATCAAAAATAGCCGAAAGTGGGCCTATTGCGGTTAATGCAAAAAGTTTCATCCATTTTCTTTTTTTTACATCCTCAGCTGCAATCATTTCTAAATTATGAGCAGTAAATGTGTCTGCAATTTCAGTTATTCTATCTGTTATCCCACCATCATATTCTCCAATCCAAGAGGGTAGAGCTGCATGATTCATAATATGACCAGGGCCTAAGATATTTGATGCTTGAGTTGTTGTTCCACCAATTACTTTTTCGTCGCCAACAATACTTTTAATTATTGCCTCATGTCCAATTCCATTTTGAAAAGACATAAAAACTGTTTTATCGCCAATAATATTTATAATACTTTTTAATGCAGGCTCTAAAGCTGTTGCTTTACACATGACTATCACAGCATCAACTTTTCCAATTGTAGATGGATCTGATGTTGCTGGTACTTTTATGAATCTATCACCACCATGGCCATCCATTTTTAGACCTTTTTTATTTATTTCATCAACATGCTCTTTCCAAACATCAATGAGAGTTACATTTAGACCTTTTTCAGATAGTAGACCTCCAAATAGACATCCCATTGCTCCCGCTCCAAGAACTGCAACTTTTAAATCTTTATTATTCATTTTTTATGAACAAATATATTAATGTATAGAAATTATGCAATATATTATGTAACTAATTTATATATGGAATTAAAAATAGAAAAAGGAATTTTCAAGGAATTTGATTTGGATGAGATAACAAGTGCGTTGCAAATTGGATTGTCAAAAAATTTTGAAAGTGTCACAGCAATGATAGTTGATTGTCCAAATTTAAGAGATTGGAATTGTCCATCAGAAGGAATGAGTGGTAACCAAAGAATAATTGATGTTGGAGGAGAACCGTATATGCACGATCCTAAATATATTGGTGCTGAATTCGATTATGCAGAAATATCAAAATTGATTGGGTCAGAAAAATCATACGCACTTGGTGCAGGATCTGGAGCAATGTCTTGTATTGATGGGCACTGTGGTGAATTGGTTATAAACGAAAACTTAACAACAAAGGAGTATAGATCTTTAATAGCAAGGGTAGGTACAGATAAAAAATGTATTGTAGAGGACTATAATGACAGTAAACATGGTGGACTTGGCAATGTTTATTATTCAGATGGTGTTAAGGGTAAAGTTATTTATTTAAAGATAAAGAAAAGAATTGGAAAACAAGGCTCATTGCCTCAAGCAATCAGAGCAGCACTTTCAGAAAATTTAAAAATATTTAACAATGATCATATCGCTTTAGCTGGTGTATTTAGAGTTTTAAAAGGAAAAATAAGATCACATGTTCAACCAGATTATAAGGATATAAAACATGAATATTACGATCCAAAATTAATGAAATGTACAAAAGATTTTCTTCAATTTTATGAGCCAGTAGGACCAAAATTACAATGTTATACCGTTTTATGGACAGGAGATCCAATAGGTGGAGAATTAAATCTAAGAGAGTCTGGAGAGCATACACATTTTCATTCATACGAACATAAAAATGATGCAGGACATTACCATTTTGATGTGACACCAGACGAGATAGAATACGAAGGATATTTTAATACTGCACATGAAGTTCACAGAGTAAATAATATTTACAAAGAATTAGCTGCGAAAAATTAATTTAGTAAGTTTCAGACTCTTTTTTGCTTATTGAACCTTTCATTTTTTCTACAATTGCCTTAGCACCAGCGCTCATTGCCCTTTGATCTGCTCCAATAGTTACAAAGTTAAATCCTTTGTCGATCATTTTTTGTGCATACTCTGGTGTTCCATTATGAATTCCTGCAAAAATATTATTTTTTTTGGCATGCTCTAAAATTCTAAGAATTTCAGAATATGCCTTTGTATCCTCTGGTCTATCGAATCCAGGTTTTTCTCCAATTGCTAAACTTAAGTCAGCTGGGCCAATATATATTCCATCTACACCATCTGTAGACATAATCTCATCTAATTTATCTAATGATTCTTTTGTTTCAATCATAGCTAATTTTAAAATTTCATCATTTGCGTGATCAGCATAATCAGCGCCACCATAAATCAATCCTCTAACAGGACCAAAACTTCTATATCCTCTTGGAGGATACATACAAGCTTGAACAAATCTTTCCGCCTCTTCTTTGTTACTTACCATTGGACATATAATTCCATAACAACCAGCGTCTAAAATTTTCATTATTTGGCCTGGTTCATTCCAATTTACTCTAGCAAGAGGAGTTACATCGGTTGATGAAATTGTTTGAAGCATTGGAAGTGCATTTGTGTAATCAACAAGTCCATGTTGCATATCTACAGTTAGAGAGTCCCAACCTTGATGCGCCATAACTTCTGCTGATACAGTGCTTGGTATTTGTAACCAACCATTTACAACAGGCTTACCATCAGCCATCATTTGTTTGACTTTATTTTTTCTCATTAATAATTGAGACCGAAGTGAGTATACTTAACGTTCAAATAATCTTTGATAGCCATAGAACCACCTTCTCTTCCATAGCCTGTTTGTTTAATTCCTCCAAAAGGCACTTCAGCAAAAGCAATTGTCGGATGGTTTACTGCACATGTTCCAGTTTCCATTTTTTCTGAGACTTTGTGAGCTTTTTCTAAAGAATTAGTGTAGATATAGCTTGCTAATCCAAGGTCATTGTCATTTGCTCTTTCCACAACTTCATCTGTGTCTTTAAAAGTAAGCAATGGAACTAATGGTCCAAATGGCTCCTCTTTAGCGATTGTAAAATTATCTTTAACATTGTCAAAAATTGTTGGTTCGTAAAAATAACCTTTATTAAAACCAGCTGGTCTTTTTCCACCACATAAAACTGTTGCACCTTCACTTTTAGTTTTTTCTACTAATGCTTCTATTTCATTTAATCTTTTTTCTGTTGTCAAAGGTCCGAGAATTGTATCTTCGTCCATCCCATTGCCAACTTTTAGCTTAGTGACTTTTTCAACTAAAGTTTTAGCAAATTCATCTTTTTTACTTTCATGAATATAAAATCTTGCAGGTGATATACAAACTTGACCATTATTTCTAAATTTAGCAGTGATTGCCATGTCAGTAACCTTATTAATATCTACATCGTCAAAAACAATAAAAGGTGAATGACCACTTAACTCCATTGTAACTCGTTGCACTTTTTCAGCAGCTTGTTTTAAAATTAGTTTTCCAACTCTTGTTGAACCAGTTATAGAAACCTTTTTTACTATGTCAGATGATATTAATTGAGATGAAATTTTAGCTGGATCACCAGATAATAAATTTACTACTCCTGGAGGAACACCCGCATCATTTATAATATTCATAAGTTCCATTACACTACCTGGAGTAATCACATCAGGCTTACAAATTACTGAACAGCCTGCAGCCAAAGCAGTAGAAATTTTTCTTGAAGATAAAACTATTGGAAAATTCCATGGTATTAATCCAGCAACAACTCCTACTGGCTCATATTTTACGTACATTCTTGTATGTTCAAATCTACTTTCAACTATCTGACCATAAATTCTTTTTGTTTCTTCAGAGTTCCATTCAAAAATGTCTGCAGCTCCTCCAACTTCTCCTTTTGCTTCTGATAGTGGTTTTCCAACTTCTAATGTTAGCCACTTAGCTAAAACATCTGTTCTCTCTCTCATTAGATCAGCAATTTTTCTTATAATTTTTGATCTTTGCCAAGGTGGAGTATTTCTCCAAACCTCAAGACCTTTTTCTGCAGACTTAAGTGCTTTGTTTACATCTTCTTCACCTGCTTTAGATGCCTTACCTAAAACTTCCTCAGTTGCAGGATTTAATACATCATAAGTTTCATTATTTTGTGATGCTTGCCATTTGCCATCAATGAATTGTCCAAATTTGCTATACATAATTTTTATTTTGTGGTTTATTAGTTGAATATTTGAGAAGAATATAACTAGAAAAATGAGAAAAATAAAGCTTACTTGCGCGCATGCATTGGTTAAACATTTAATCGCTCAGAAAGTCTATATTGATGGTCAAGTTAAGCCTTTGTTTCCTGGTGTATTCGGTATATTTGGACATGGAAATGTCGCCTGTCTAGGACAAGCATTAGAGGAAAATAAAGATCAACTTCCAACATACAGAGGTCATCACGAACAAAATATGGCTTTAACAGGTGTTGCTTATGCAAGAGCTAAAAGAAGAAAGCAAATTTTTATTGCAACAAGTTCGGTTGGACCAGGATCTACAAACCTAGTTACAGCATCAGCTGTAGCAATGAGTAATAGATTGCCAATTTTATTTTTACCTGGGGACACTTACGCAAATAGAATGCCAGATCCAGTTTTGCAACAGGTTGAACACTTTTCAAATCCGGGAATGACAGCCAATGACTCATTTAAACCAGTTACAAAATATTTTGATAGAATTACAAGACCAGAGCAAATATTACAGTCACTTCCTCAAGCAATTCAAACCATGTTAGATCCAGCAGAGTGTGGACCTGCATGTTTATCTTTGTGCCAAGATGTACAGGGTGAAACTTTTGATTATCCTGAGGAATTTTTTAAAGAAAGAATTCACAATATTAGAAGACCTAGACCAGATGATTTTCAAATCAAACAAGCAGTAGAAAAAATTAAAAATTCGAAAAAACCTATTATAATTTCTGGAGGTGGAGTATTTTACTCTGATGCCATGGATGAGCTAGGCAATTTTGCAGTTAAACATAATATACCAGTAACCCAAACGGTTATGGGATACTCAACAATGAAAAAAGATCATTCTCATTTTGTAGGTCCAATAGGTGGCCTTGGGGGTAAGGCAGCAAATAACTTAGCAAAAGAAACTGATTTAGCAATCTGTATAGGAACTAAGCTTGCAGATTTTACAACTGGCTCATGGGCTAATTTTGAAAATCCTGAATTTAAATTAGTTTCAATTAATATAGCAAGACATGATGCCAATAAGCATTTAGGAGATGCAGTTATAGGTGATGCAAAAGTAACCTTAACAGAATTATCTAACGCTATTGGAGATTGGAAATCTTCTGATAGTTGGCATAAAAAATCACAAGATGAGTTAAAATCTTGGAATGAATACGTTGATAAAGAGAGTGGTCCAACAAATCAAGAATTACCAAGTTATGCTCATGCTGTTGGAGCAATTTATAGGAATTCAGATCCAACTGATATAGCTGTTACAGCAGCCGGAGGTTTGGTTGGAGAAGTTGTTCAAGTTTGGCGACCAAAAGAGTTAAATACTCATGAAACAGAGTGGGGATTTAGTTGCATGAGTTATGAAATTTCTGGTGCTCTTGGTATAAAAATGGCCAATCCTGATAAAGACGTAATAGCTTTTGTTGGTGATGGATCATACTTACTTAACAATTCAGATATATATTCCTCAGTAATTACTAATAATAAACTAATAATCATCGTATGTGATAATGGAGGTCATGCTGTTATAAATAGACTTCAATTGTTTAAGGGTGGAAAAGAATTTAATTGTCTGTTTAATTCCTCAAATGTTCAAACTTCCAAAGAAGTAAATTTTGCTCAACATGCATCAAGTATGGGAGCACAATCAGAACATGTTTCTAGTATTTTAGAATTAGAAGAAGCATTTAAAAGAGCAAAACAATCAGATGTAACTTATGTTATATCAATTAAAACACATAGCTACGAATGGCTTGAAGGATCTGCTTATTGGGAAAGCCCCACACTTGAAATACCAACATCAAAAGAAAATGAAGAAGCATTAAAACTCCACAAAGAAGGAAAATCAAAACAGAGACAAGGTGTTTAAAAACTTTATATGAATAAAGTTTTTAAAATTGGTTTAATAGGTTGTGGTCATATTGCAGAAACATATTTTAGAGCTGAAAAATATTTTAATAATATAAAAATTATTAAATGTGCTGATATTAATGACAAAGCTTCCAAGCGTTGTGCTTTAAACTTTGGAATAAAATCTGTAACTGTTAATGAGCTTCTTAAAGATAAGGAAATAGAAATTATTTTAAACCTTACAATTCCTAAAGCACATTATCAAATATCTAAAAACGCTTTAATAAATGGAAAACATGTTTATTCAGAAAAACCATTAGCAATAAATTTAAATGATGGAAAAAAATTATTAAAAATTTCAAAAAAGAAAAAATTATATTTAGGAAACGCTCCTGATACTTTTTTAGGAGGTGGAATTCAAAAATCTAAAGAATTAATTGAAAAAAATATTATAGGAAATGTAAAATTAGGAAATGCAGTTTTTGCATTTCCTGGTATTCAATCCTACCATCCTAATCCTGAACCTTGGTTTACAAAAAATGAAGGAGGTCCTGTTATCGATATGGGACCATATTATATTACTGCTTTAGTAAATCTTTTAGGACCTGCAAAAAAAGTTACTGGCACAATCATTCAAGGTCAAAAATATAGAACTATTGGGATAGGACCAAAAAAAGGCAAAAAATTTAAAGTAGAATGTCCAACTACTTATTTATCTACAATTACTTTTAAAAATAACTCCGTTATAAGACTAACATTATCATTTGATGTTATAGCTCATCAAAGAAATCATATTGAATTATATGGAGAAAAAGGGTCAATGATAGTTCCAGATCCAAATATGTTCGGTGGATCAGTATTAACTTGCAATAAATTAGGCGATAACTGGAAAGAGTTTAAAACTACAAAAATGCCATTAGGTAGGATTAATATAAGAACACAAAGTTCAAGAGCAAATGAAACACCTACTAATGCAAACTATCGAGGTGTGGGATTATCAGAAATGGGATATTCAATTGAAAATAAAAGAAAACATTTATGTAGTGGTGAAATTTCTCTTCATGTATTAGACATTATAACTTCTATTATGAAAGCGGCCAAATCTAGTAAAATTCAATATATTAAAACCTTTTGTGCAAAACCAAAAAAGTTTTCAGATATAGATATCAAGAAATTACTAAAGTAAAAATAAAATGAAAAAACATATCGTTATTTCAGATCCATTTCCAAGAACATTAGATTTAATATTTTCTAAGAAAAAACTTAAGGAATTAAAGTCAAAGTATAAATTAATAATTGCTCCTAAGTTAAATAAAAAAAATTTTTATGAAAAAAATATTCATAAAGCTACCTTTATAATGGGCCAGCCAGATCTTGATAAAAATCTTTTATCGAGAGCCTCAAAATTGAAATGCATTATAAATGTCGAAAGTAATTTTATGGATAATATTGACTATGATTATTGCTTTAAAAAAAAAATCGATGTCATCGCTACATCACCTGTTTTTTCAAAACCTGTTGCTGAAATAGCCTTAGGTATGACTTTGTCTATATTAAGAAATATACATAATGCTCATTTTGATTTTGTAAAAGGTAAAGAAAAATATGGTTTAAAGAGTAATTTGAATGCTTCCCTTTTGGCAAATAAAAAAATTGGATTATTGGGGTTTGGTGATTTAGCAAAGGCGCTTTATCCTCTTTTACTACCCTTTACAAAAAATATAAATGTATATGATCCCTGGGTACCTAACCAAATTATTAAAAAAGCTGGTTTTAAATCTATTAATCTAAGTAAAATGTTTAGCGATTGTGAGATAATTTATGTGCTAGCAACAATCACAACTAAAAATAAAAATTTAATAGACAAAAAATTATTAAATAGAATGAGGTCGAAATCAGTTTTTGTTTTAATGAGTAGAGCAGCAATTGTTAATTTTGAGGATCTTAAAAAAAGAATTAAAAAAGGAGATATCTATGTCGCAACGGATGTATTTCCTGAAGAGCCGGTTAAAAAAAATGATCCAATTAGAAAACTGAAAAATGTATTGTTTTCAGCTCATAGGGCGGGAGCTTTAGAGCAGGCTTTTTTTGAAATGGGTGAAATTGTTCTAAAAGATATGAGCTTAATTTTAAAAAAAAAGGCACCAAAATTCTGCAAAAGGGCTCGAAGCAAAACAGTAAATCTGTTAGCCTCAAAACCTGTTGCAATTAACTGATTTTTTTATATTTTCTTTACTTATGTCATCAATTAATCAACTACTTCTAGAAGCAAAAAGTGTAACAAAGTACTTTGGAACCATAACGGCTCTTGAGAATGTAAATTTAAAGATACATGCAGGAGAATGTCTTGGTGTTGTGGGTGACAATGGAGCTGGAAAAACGACATTAATGAAGGTTTTATCTGGACTTTATAAACCAAGTTCTGGTTCACTATATTTTGAAGGTAAAAAAGAGGTATTAGAAAGTCCAAAAGACTCACAAGAGTTAGGCTTAGAAATGGTTTACCAAGATTTAGCTTTAGCGGGAAATCTTCCTATTGGTGAAAATATTTTTCTGGGACGTGAGCCTACTAAAAATCTTGGTTTTATTAAGCTGCTAGATTTTAAAAAAATAAAAGAGCTTACTGATGCCCATTTAGGTAAGTTAAAAATTAATGTAAAAAGTGCAGATCAAAAAGTCGAGGAACTTTCAGGGGGTCAAAGACAAGCGGTAGCCATAGCAAGATCTACAGCGTTCAATGCGAAGGTAGTTATTATGGATGAACCCACTGCTGCTCTTGCTATTAAGGAAGTTGGAAAAGTATTAGATTTAATTAATAGCTTAAAAAAAACTGGAGTAGGTGTAATTGTAATCAGTCATAGAATGGATGACATATTTGCTGTTTGTGATCGTGTGATGGCTTTATTTCAAGGAACTAATTTTGCTGAATCTGAATTATCAAAAACTTCTAGAGATGAAGTAATTGGTTGGATCATGGGAAAAAAATAATTATGGATAATAAAGATCAAGAAAAAGATTCACTATATTTAAAATTAATTCCATACTTTGATAGATATGGAATATTATTATTATTACTCATAATGATAGTGGTAATGCATTTCTTGCAGCCAGATGTTTTTTTGTCTTGGAGAAATGTCACAAATGTATTTAAACAAATATCTTGGCAATCTATGCTTGCTCTAGGAGTTTTCATGGTAATTGTAACTGCAGGTATTGACCTTTCGGTTGGTTCTATAATGATGTTGTCATTGATGATATTGGCAATTGTAGCAAAAGCAGGTGCGCCTTGGTTTGTTGTTGCTATGACACCACTTATAGCAGGATTAATATGTGGACTAATAAATGGTCTTGGAATTACTATTTTGCGGATGCCTCATCCTTTCATAATGACACTAGGTACACTATATATATTTAGAGGTACTGGAAATTTAATTTCAGGTGGAACACCGATAAGTGGCTTTACTGATGAAGTAAGGTATCTTGGTCATGGAAGAATAGATTTAACTTGGTTAGGTCTCGAAAAATCTCAGTACCTTCCGGTGAGTTTAGTTCTTATTGCAATTGTATATATAATTTTCTGGGTTTTCATGAATCATACAAGAACTGGTAAATGGATTTATGCTATTGGAGGTAACCCCAGTGCAGCAAGAGCATCAGGCGTTAACGTAAATAAAATTTTAGTAATTGTTTACTCTTTATGTGGATTTTTATCAGGTATTGGAGCATTAATTTTAGCAGGAAGAACAGACTCTGGTTATCCGAATGCCGGATTACAATCAGAATTAGATGCTATTGCAGCCTGCATAATTGGTGGAGCAAGTTTTTTCGGTGGAAGGGGTACAGTGCTTGGAGTGTTTGCTGGCGTAATGATTATGGGTATTTTAAGAAATGGCCTAAATCTTATGGATGTGAGCTCGTTTTGGCAACAAGTCTTAATTGGTTCTATAATAGTATTAGCAGTATATATCGACGTACTAAGAAGAGATCTTGGAACAAGAAAATAATACACGTATTAGTTGAGCTAAAAAATAGTGTCTTTTATAAACAGTTGAATTCTTATTAAAAATTTAATTAAATTAAATTTTAATAATTATTAAAGGGGAAATTTATGAGAGAACTAATGAGAAAAGTTGTTGTATTTTTTTCAACAATTTTTTTATTAACAACTATGGCGTCAGTATCTTTTGCTGATGGTCACGGTAAAAAAATCCTATTTAGCATCAAAGGTCCTGGTTCAGGAAACCCATTTTGGGCTTCTGTAACTAAGGGTGCTGAAGAAGAGGCAAAAAAACTAGGTGTTAAATTAATTTTAATTGCACCTCCACAAGAAGGTGATGTTCAGGCACAAATTAACCAAGTAGAAGATCAACTTGCAAAAGGTGTTGATGCTTTAGCTCTAGCGCCAGGAGATCCAAATGCTTTTGCTCCAATCGTTGATGACGCGATCAAAAGTGGAGTTCCAGTTGTTTTTGTTGATACAAAAGGAATTAATGAAGGTGTAACTTTTATTGGAACAAATAATATGAATGGTGCAGAATTAGCTGCTAAATTCATATGTGATAAAACTCCGAAAGGTTCAGATGTTGCAATTCTTACAGGAATTGAGTCTCAATCAACTGCATTATTAAGAAGAGATGGTGCAATTAAAGGATTTAAAAATTGTGGTTTAAATCTTGTTGCTACTCAAACAGCCGAGTGGGATACTGCAAAAGGTAGATCAGTTACTGAGTCAATCATTTTGAAAAATCCTAATATCAAAGCAATTTTTGCTTCTAACGACAATATGGGATTAGGTGCTATGCAAGCTTTAAAAGATGCTGACATGAACGATGTAATTGTTGTTGGTTTTGATGCTACTCCAGATGCTGCTACAAGCATTCTAAAAGGTGAGATGACTGCAACAATAGCTCAATTCTCATACAACATGGGTGCATATGGAGTTAAATATGCTCTTGAGCTAGCTAACGGTGGAAGTATTGATCCTAACATTGATACTGGAACACAATTAGTAACAACAGAAAACGCTAACGATTTTAAATAATCATTAGAAAAATCAAAATTAAAAGGGTGGAATTTTATTTCACCCTTTTTTTTTATATAATATAGTGGCAAAATGCTTATTAAAATTAATCCAATTTTAAGTCCTGAACTCCTATATCAGTTAAGAGCAATGGGTCATGGTGATAAACTGGTTTTAACAGACGCTAATTTTCCAGCATATTCTCATTCTTTAAATAATAAAGTAATCAGATTAGATGGAGTAGATATTTATGAAGCTACAAAGGCTATTCTTTCTATTTTTCCATTAGATAGTTTCATTGATTCAGCTGCAAACAGAATGCAGGTTGATAACAAACCTGATGAACTAACTGATTGTCACAAAGATTTTATTAAAGCTGTAAAAGAAACCTCTGGGGAAAATTGGAAGGTTGGCTCAATTGAAAGACAAGAATTTTATAAAGAGGCAAAAAAGTCTCAATTAATAGTATCTACCTCTGAAATGAGACCATATGGGTGTTTTATATTAACTAAGGGAGTAATTAAACCAGATGGAAGTGTTTGGGTTCTTGATAAATAATGAGCTCAATATGTGTCTTTGGAGTATTTGTAGCTGATCTTTGTTTTTTTGCTGACAAAATTCCTATCAAAGGTGAAACAGTTTTAGGTAAAAATCATATAGTTGGTCCGGGTGGAAAAGGGTCAAACCAAGCAATAGCTGCAGCAAGGCTTGGAGGAAAAGTAAATCTTATAACAAAGATAGGAAAAGACCAAAATGCTACCATGGCCTTAAACCTTTATAAAGAAGTAGGCATTAATACAGATTCAATAATCCAGGATGAAAATCAATTAACTGGTGTTGCAGGGATAATGATAAATGAAAAAACAGGAGACAACGCTATAAATATTATACCAGGTGCAGCTGGGTCTTTAACTAATAAAGATATTGATAAAAATTTAAAATTTATTGAAAATTCAAAAATATTTTTAACTCAATTGGAGACTCCCTACGAAGCAACTAGTTATGCACTTAGCAAAGCAAAATATTCAGGTTCAATAACTATTTTTAATCCTGCGCCTGCATCAAATATTAATGAGAGTGATTTTAAATCTATGGATTATTTTACACCTAATGAGACAGAAGCAAGTTTTTATCTAAAAAAAAAAGTTGAAAGTAAAACAGAAATTGAAGAAGCTGCAAAAAATTTTCTAAATAAAGGAGTTAAAAATATTGTTATAACTCTAGGTTCAAAAGGAGTTTATTTTGCAAACTCCTCCGAAAGTTATTTTGTAGATGCTTTTAATTTAAAAGATAAAGTTATTGATACAACTGGAGCAGGGGACGCATTTAATGGAGCTTTTGCATATGCTTTATCTAAAAATCAAAGTAACAAAGATGCTATAGAATTTGCAAATAAGGTTGCCGGTATTTCAACAACAAGAGCTGGAGCAGCCAATGCAATGCCTAAACTTGACGAGGTTGAAACTTATTAACTTTTGCTTTATCAACATGAAAAAAAAGCATTATGATAAATTTTGATTTAAAAGATAGAGTTGCAGTAGTGACTGGAGGTGCTCAAGGTTTTGGACTAGCTATTACGGAGAGATTTATTGCTTCAGGAGCAAGCGTTGTAATTTGGGATATAGATGAAGAGGCAATCAAAACCGCAACAAAAAAAATTAATTCAGATAAGGTTTCATATCAAATTGTTGATGTTGGAAATTATGAGAATATAGAAAAAAATTTAGCTGAAATTGAAAAAACACACAAAAAAATTGATATTTTCATCAATAATGCAGGTGTTGCAGGAAAAAATACCACAGTAGTCGATTATCCACTTGATGAGTGGAAAAAAGTTATAGACCTAAATCTAAATGCAGTATTTTATTGTTGTAAAGCCGTAACACCTTACATGCTCAAAAACAATTATGGAAGAATTGTTAATATTGCATCAATTGCAGGAAAAGAGGGCAATCCTAACGCTAGTGCTTACAGTACTTCTAAAGCAGGAGTAATTGGTTTAACAAAGTCATTGGGAAAAGAATTAGCATTAAAAAATATTGCAGTTAATTGTGTTACTCCAGCAGCAGCAAAAACAAGAATATTTGATCAAATGACTGAGGAACATATAAATTATATGTTATCTAAAATTCCTAGAAATAAATTTGCAAAAGTTAATGAATTAGCTTCCCTTGTGACTTGGTTATCAAGTGAAGAAAATTCTTTTTCAACAGCTGCTGTTTTTGATTTGAGTGGTGGAAGAGCAACTTATTGATTTATGCAAATAGGTATTGATGTTGGAGCTACAAAAATTGAAAGTGTAGTTTTAGATGAAAAAGGAAACGAAAGTCACCGTGAGAGAACTGATTGTCCAAAAGACTATTTTCAAATTATAAAAACCATTAAAGAAATTAACAAAAAGTTAGAAAAAGAATTTAAAAAAGAACTACCTATAGGTGTTTGTCATCCTGGCATTCATTCACCTCAAACAGGATTAGTAAAGAATGCTCCGAATTGCTATTGGTTAGAAAAAAAACCATTCCAAAATGATCTAAGAAAAGAATTAGGTAAGGAGGTATTTTGTGAAAATGATGCCAATTGCTTTGCTTTGTCTGAAGCTTTAGATGGCGCAGGAAAACATTATAAAATTGTTTATGGAATTATTATTGGCTCTGGAGTAGGCGGTGGTTTAGTAATAGATAAAAAAATTGTTAGTGGACCAAATGGAGTAGCAGGTGAATGGGGACATAATCAAATAAACCATTTAATTTCCAAAAAAGAAAATTTCGAATCTACCAATCTAAGAGAGGGCGAGATTGAGAGTTTTATGTCAGGTTTAAGTTTAGCTAAAAAATTTAATAACCAATATAAAAAAAATTTAAAAACTAATGAGATCTTTGAACTATATAGAAAACATGATTTAGATGCTGAAAATTTAATAGATAATTTTAAAGTAAATTTGGCAATGTCCTTAGCAAATATAATTAACATTCTTGATCCCGATTGTTTTGTTTTTGGCGGGGGTGTTTCAAATGAAATTGATTTTTTAAGTGAAATCGAAACTATCGTAAGAAAATTTGTAACTGGCAGAGAGTATGAAGGTGTGTTTCTTAAACCAAAGTACGGAGATGCTAGTGGAGTTAGAGGTGCTGCAAGATTAGGAAGAAAATCAATCTATTAATATTATATATCAATTAATAGTTGTATTTTTTTTTCTTGTAGTCTTTTAATAAATCAATCTATAATTGTTTTTTTTAAGTTAACTTAATTTAACAAATAAGAGGGAAATATATGAAAAAAATGCTAATTGCTTTAATTGCGTTTGCATTCACTTCTACATCTTCTTTTGCAGGACCAAAAATTGAGGTTTTGCACTGGTGGACATCAGGTGGTGAAGCAGCTGCACTTAAAGTATTAAAAGATGATTTCGCTGCAAACGGTGGTGAATGGTTAGACATGCCTGTAACAGGTGGTGGTGGAGATGCTGCCAACGTTGCACTTAAAGCAAGAATAGTTGCAGGAGATCCTCCTTCAGCTTCTCAAATTAAAGGTCCAACAATTCAAGAATATGATCAAGAAGGAGTAGTTGCTCCATACAACATTGATCCTATTGCTCAATCAGAAGGTTGGGATGGATTATTAGATCCTATGATTGCTGCAGTTCACAAATGTCAGAATAACAGTGGTCCATATTGTGCGGCTCCAGTAAACATTCATAGAATTGATTGGATGTGGGCTAACAAAGCAGTATTTGATGCTAATGGAATTTCAGTTCCTACATCTTGGGATGAATTAAATACAGCAGCAGAAAAACTTCAAGCTGCAGGTATCATTCCTTTTGCACATGGTGGTCAAGCTTGGCAAGACGCAACAGTCTTCGAAGCAGTAGCTATGGGTATTGGTGGAAATAACTATTACAAAAACTGTTATGTAGATCTTAAAGAAACTTGTTTAAGAAGTGAGACAACTGTAAAAGTTTTTGATCAAATGAGAAAACTTCAAGGTTTCACTGATGAAGGTAGCCCAGGAAGAGATTGGAACGTTGCTACTGGAATGGTTATTGAAGGAAAAGCTGGTTTTCAGATTATGGGTGACTGGGCAAAAGGTGAATTTACTGCTGCTGGAAAAGTACCAGGCGTAGATTACTATTGTGCTGCAACTCCATCTAATAATGGATACTTGTACAATGTAGATAGCTTTATATTCTACAAAACAAGTGACCCAGACAAACAAGAAGGTCAAAAATTATTAGCTAAATTAATGATGGGTAAAAACTTCCAAAAAGTTTTCAACTTATACAAAGGATCAATTCCAGCACGTTTAGATGTACCAATGGATGAATTTGATAAATGTGCAAAAACATCTAATTCTGACATCAAAACTGCAGGAGCAAGTGGTGGATTAGTTCCAAGTTTTGCTCATGGAATGGCTCAAGGTAATACTATGAAAGCTGCTTTACAAGATGTGATTACAGAACACTTTAATTCTGACATGTCTTCAGTTGATGCAGCTAATGCTTTGGCTGATTCAGTTTTAGATAATATGTAAAATACAAAAATTAAGGCCACCTAATTTTTAGGTGGCCTTTTTTTTTAATCAAAATTAGAAAATATTTATAATGCTCAAGTGGCTAGAAAAAAACCTACCTAAAATTGTAATGGCTCCAGCTGTCGGATTAATTGGTTGGTTTGTCTATGGTTTTGTACTTTGGACCTTATATATATCTTTTACAAATTCTAAAATCTTGCCCAAGTATGAACTTTGGGGAGTAGGTCAATATGTTAAACTTTGGGGTTCTAGAAAATGGCTTATTGCAGTTGACAACCTTCTCATTTTCACAGCCTTATTCTTAATTTTTTGTGTAGTGATTGGCATTATTCTTGCAATATTTTTAGATCAAAAAATCAGGGCTGAAGGTGTCTTGAGAACTATTTATCTATATCCTATGGCTCTATCATTTATCGTTACAGGAACAGCTTGGAAATGGATTTTAAACCCAACCCTTGGTATCCAAAAAATGTTTATCGATTGGGGATTTGAAAACTTTACTTTTGATTGGTTGGTCAATCGAGAAATGGCCATCTACACCATTGTGATTGCAGGTGTTTGGCAATCTGCAGGTTTTGTAATGGCATTATTTCTAGCTGGGTTAAGATCAGTTGAAGATGAAATCGTTAAAGCAGCCAAAATAGATGGTGCAAATTTATTTACAGTTTATTGGAAAATTCTACTACCAATGATGAGACCAGTTTTTTTTACAAGTTTTGTAATTTTGGTTCATATATCAATTAAAAGTTATGATCTTATTGTTGCGTTAACCCAGGGTGGTCCGGGTATATCTACAACCATGCCTGCATTATATATGACACAAACTGCATTTCACAAAAGTCAAGTTGGTTTGTCAGCAGCGAGTGCGATGATGATGTTTATGGCAGTAGCAGCTGTGATTATACCTTATTTATATTCTGAATTGAGGAGAGAAAATGCAAGATAAAATACACTCTTCATATAAACAGCTTGAACAAAAATCTAAATATACAAATATGTTTTTGAGATGGTTTTTATATTTTGTTTTAGTAATTTTTGCCTTGTATTTTATTTTTCCCTTGTATGTAATGGTTGTTACTTCATTAAAAACAATGGAAGAAATCCGTCAAGGAACACTTCTAACTTGGCCAAGTGGATTAAATTTTGACTCTTGGTTAGTTGCATGGGGTGGAAGAGGATATGGTGCAGGTGATACTTTCTTAAAACCATATTTTTGGAATTCAATCAAAATGGTTGTTCCAGCAGTATTCTTTTCTACTTTTATTGGTGCGATGGCTGGATATGTTTTAACAAAATGGAGGTTTAAGGGAGACAAATGGGTTTTCCTTTTCTTATTATTTGGTTGTTTTATTCCTTATCAAGCTATCTTATTACCCATGGCTAGAACTCTTGGAGTTCTAGGAATATCGAATTCTGTAATTGGACTTGTTTTGGTCCATACAGTTTATGGAATTCCCTTTACAACTTTATTTTTTAGAAATTTTTATGTTTCTATTCCTTCTGAATTAGTAAAAGCTGCTAGAATAGATGGAGCAGGATTTTTTAAAATATTTTTTAAAATTTTGCTTCCAGTATCAACTCCAATCATAGTAGTAACAATAATCTGGCAATTCACACAAATTTGGAACGACTTTTTGTTTGGCTCAACATTTTCATTTGGAGAGGCAGCTCCAATACAAGTTGCTTTAAACAATATGGTTTTATCAAGTACTAGTGTTAAAGAATATAATGTAGATATGGCATCTGCTATTATTGCAGGAATTCCAACACTTATTGTATATGTTCTAGCAGGTAAATATTTTATTAGAGGATTAACTTCAGGAGCAGTAAAAGGATAGGGATGAAAACATTAAAAATAGAGGAATTATCAAAAAACTTTGGATCAACTGAGGTTTTAAGGAAAATTAATTTAGAGATAGATGAGGGTAATTTCTTAGTTCTTTTAGGACCTTCTGGATGTGGAAAATCAACCTTGTTAAACATTATTGCAGGATTAGAAACTATTAATGAAGGAAATGTTCACATAGATGATTACAATGTAAGCAAAGTAGAGCCAAAAGACCGAAATATTGCAATGGTATTTCAATCTTATGCTTTGTACCCATCTATGAATGTACGTGAAAATATGATCTTTGGTCTTAAACAAGCTAAAGTTTCAAAGGAGAAAATCGAAGAGCAATTGGAAAAAGTATCAAAATTTTTACAAGTAGATGCTTTGTTAGAGAGAAAGCCATCACAATTATCTGGCGGACAAAGACAGCGTGTTGCAATAGGAAGAGCATTAGTGAGAGAACCAAGAATATTTTTATTTGATGAACCTCTATCAAATTTGGATGCAAAGTTAAGAGTTGAGATGAGACGAGAAATTAAAAAACTTCATCAGCAACTTAAAACAACAGTAGTTTATGTAACGCACGATCAAACAGAAGCTATGAGTTTAGGTACAAATATTGCAATTATGAATCATGGTGTAATTCAGCAAAATGATACACCTGAAAATATTTATAATAAACCTAGTAATACTTTTGTGGCAGACTTCATAGGTTCTCCATCAATGAATTTAATAAAAGGCAATCTAAAAGAGAGTTCAAATAAAGTTTCATTTATTACCCATGGATCAAATATCGAAATTCCGATAAATGGATATGATTTTAAAGAAAAGTCTAATTTAGATAATAAAGAGGTTTTTTATGGAATAAGACCAGAACATATATTTTCTAAAAAATCTAATGAAGAGGATTTTGAGATTAATTTAAGAGCAGATTTAAGTGAATATATTGGACATGAACAGATAATGACTTTTAATTTTGAAAATCAAGAGGTGTTAGCTAAGTTTCCATCAACAGTAAAAATAGATCTATCAAAAAATACAAATTTATTCTTTGATTTAACTCAAATTTCATTGTTTGATGCTAAAACAGAGGAGAGAATTTAAATGAAAGTAAAATATTTTGACTTAAAAAATAAAAAAGTTTTTATTACTGGAGGTGGCTCAGGTATTGGAGCTTCAATAGTGGAACATTTTTGTGAACAGGAATGTGATGTTTATTTTGTTGATATCAATAAGAAAGACTCAAATAAACTAATTAAAAATCTTAAAAAAAAAGGTCTTAAAGTACCTCATTTTATTGAATGTAATCTTATTAAAATTAAAAAATTACAAACTATCATTCAAAAAATAATTAAATCAAAAGGTCCTATCGATATTTTAATAAATAATGCAGCTAATGATGACAGACACTCCACAGATCAAGTAGATGAAAAATATTGGAATAATAGAATGGATGTGAATTTAAAACATTTTTTCTTTACAATTAAAGCAGTTTTAAAAGGAATGATTAAAAATAAAGGTGGAGCTATCGTAAATTTAAGTTCAGTTTCATGGATGTTAGGTGAGGGTGATAAAGTTGCTTACGAGACAGCAAAGTCAGCTGTTATTGGTCTGACTAGATCTTTTGCGAGAGAATTTGGTAAATATAATATTAGATGCAACTCAGTTACCCCTGGATCAATTGCTACTGAGAGACAAATAAAGCATTGGCTTACTCCAAAGTATAAAAAATTTATTCTTGATAAACAGTGCTTGAAGAGGCAGCTTAAACCTGATGATGTGGCAAGTTTAGTTGTTCATCTTTCATCTGATGTATCGTCAGGATGTACGAAACAAAACTTTATCATAGACGCTGGTATCACTTAAAATTTATATAAGTGTCTAAGAAAATTAAAATATCTGTTATTGGAATAGGTTTAATGGGACTACAACATGTTAAAGCTATTCAAAAATCAAAATTAGCATCTCTTCACTCAATTGTTGAAATAAAAAAAACTGGGATAGAATTGTCTAAAAAATTAAATGTACCACTTTATAAAAATATCAAAATTTTATTAGCAAAAGATAAACCCGATGCTGTGATAATTGCAACACCCAATGTTCTACACGAAACTGATACTGTTCGATTTTTGAAATCTAAAATTCCTGTATTATTAGAGAAGCCGATTTCAGATAATATTAAATCTGCAAAAAAAATAATTAATAGTGCACGCTCAAATAAAACTTCATTACTGATAGGATATCATAGACGCCATAATTCAATTGTTAATAATGTTAAAAAAATAATAGAAAATAAAAAACTTGGAAAAATTGTATCTGCAAATATTTTATGCTGGCTATATAAACATAAAAAATATTTTAATGAAAAATGGAGAGTAAGTGAAGGTGGTGGCCCATTAGGTATTAATTTAGTTCACGATATTGATATGATTTGTTATTTACTTGGTCCTGTTAAGTATGTTCAGGCATTTAAATCGAATAATATTAGGAAATATAAGGTTGAGGATACAGCTTCTGTAAATTTATTTTTTAAATCTGGAACTTTATGTACTCTAAATGTATCTGATACTATAACTTCACCATGGAGCTATGAATTAACAGCTGGAGAAAATCCTGCCTATCCAATAACTGACCAATCCTCGTATTTTATTGGAGGAACAAGAGGCTCTGTTCAATTTCCAAATTTAAAGTTATGGTACTATAAAAAAGAAAGAAGTTGGTGGAATAATATTTTAAATAATAAAATTAAAGTTCAAAAAAGTAATGAAACTTTGATTAATCAGATCGATCACTTTTCAAGAGTAGTTTTGAAAAAAGAAAAACCAAAAGTGACTGGCAAGGATGGATTAAATTCTTTAATAATTTTTGATGCAATAAACAAAAGTTCTCAATCAGGTAAAAAAATAAGAATTAATTAATTTTTTTAACCTTCTTTGTTCCTTCAACTCTAATAAATAAAATTCCAAAAATGATAATTCCAATAAGACCAACTATCTTACTTATATCTGCGGGAACCCCAAAAATTAAGAAATTAATTATTGTTGACCAAAGCAACTGAGAATACTGAAAATTAGTTACAAATGACAAATTAGATAATTGAATTGCATAAATAATTATAAAATGACTTATAAAGCCAAAAATTCCCATAGCAACTAAACCAATCCAATAAATATTATTTTCAATTGGTACCCAATTAAATGAAATATAAATAGTAAATATCAAAGCTCCAGTAACTGCCGTATAAAAAACTGCAGAGAAAGGTTCATTGTTTCCTGAAATAAGTTTTGTAAAAAATTGATAAAGTGCCCAACATAGTGGTGGCACTATAGGAAAGATTAATTCTGGCGATAGCACTTTCATACTAGGTCCTAGAGCATAAATAATTGATCCAAAACTAAGCAACATCAAAATTGTACCTTTGGGAGACAGTATGTCTTTTAAAAAATATGCTGATAAAAGTGAAACAATTAAAGGAGCACTAAAAAAAACTACGTATATGTCAACTAAATCAAATCTTTGTAACGAGTTAAACATAAAAAAAGTTGCTGTAACCATTAATAATGATCTAATAATTTGAATTTTAAAATTTCTAGTTAAATTAAGCTTCGGCTTAAAGATTAAGAAATAGACACAAAGAGCAACAAAGTGAAAAAAAAATCTTCCCCACACAGCTTGTGTAACCGGCATAACATTTCCTAAATATTTTGCAGTTGAGTCCATACAAACAAATAAAAAAAACCCTGAAGCGGATAGAAAAATAACCTTAATTAAAGAGGCTTTTTGATTTTTTGACATGATAATTTATGAAAAATTTAACAAAAAGTTACATCACCACGCCTACTTGCCAAGGATTAAACTCCTCGTCACCGTAGCCGTTAATTTCACTTTTCGATTTATTTCCTGAAGCGGTGTTTACAACTAGATCAAATATTCTATTTCCAACTTTTTCAATGTCTTCTTTACCTTCTGCAATAGTCCCACAATTTATATCCATATCTTCTTCCATTTTTTCATACATCGCAGTATTCGTAGATAATTTTAAACTCGGAACAGGTTTACATCCAAAACATGAACCTCTACCTGTTGTAAAACAAATTACATTTGCACCTGAAGCAACTTGGCCTGTTACAGACACTGGGTCATACCCTGGAGAGTCCATAAAGTTAAAACCTTTATTTTTTAATGGTTCTGCATATTCAAGTACATCTTCTAGAATTGATTTACCACCTTTAGCAACAGCACCCAGTGACTTTTCAAGTATGGTAGTTAATCCACCTCGTTTATTCCCAGGAGCAGGATTATTATCCATTGTGCTATTATTAATTGAAGTATAGTTTTTCCACCATTTTAATCTTTCAATTAATTTATCTGCTGTTTCTTGACTGTTTGCTCTGTTAATTAGAAGATGCTCAGCCCCATAAATTTCAGGAGTTTCAGATAATATTGAACTTCCACCTTTTTTAACTAACAAATCAGCTGCAACACCTAACGCTGGATTTGCAGTAATGCCAGAGTACCCATCTGATCCTCCACATTGAAGAGCCAAAGTTAAATGACTTACAGACTGAGGAGTTCTTTTAATTTTGTTAGCTTCAGGTAATAAATTTTTTATTTGCGATAGAACTTTTTCGACAATTTTTTTAGTTCCACCTTCGTCCTGAATTGTTAAAAAATGAATTCTATTATGTTTTTTTACAGACTCATCAAACAAACTCACTTGAGCACATTCGCAACCTAAGCCGATAACAAATACATGAGAAAAATTTGGATGGTTCTTAAAACCGTCAATTGTTCTTTGAAACATTTGCATTCCTTCGCTTATAGTATTCATTCCACATCCAGTTGAGTGAGTAATCGGAACTATGCCATCAATATTAGGATAATCATTTAGAATGTTAGAATATTTTATTTTTTCAACAATCATTTTAGTAACAGTTGCTGAACAGTTAACTGTACTTACGATACCTATATAATTTCTAGTAGCTACTTGACCGTTATCTCTTAATATTCCATTGAAAAAGGTATCAACTTTTTCATCAACAATTGTTTTTTTATTTTTTACTTGAAATTCTCTATCAAATTCTTTGAATTCTAAATTATGAGAATGAACATGTTCACCAGCGGTAATATTTTTTGACGCAAATCCAATTATCTGATCATACTTAATTATAGGATCACCTTTGTTTATGGATTTTAAACAAACTTTGTGTCCAAATGGTATAGGATCAATAGTACTTATCTCTTGACCATTAATTTTCGTTTTTTCTGGTATAATAAATTGACTTACGCCTACATTATCATTTTTATTGAGTACAATTAGACTATTCATTTTTTAATTTAGGTTTTATATATCATTATAATATATTTTATTATTTTATGAAAAAGAAGAATTTAAGAAGCAAACAATGGTTTGATGACCCAAAAGATCCAGGCATGACAGCCATGTATTTAGAAAGATATCTAAATTATGGTCTTACAAGAAAAGAACTTCAATCAGGAAATCCAATAATTGGAATAGCCCAATCAGGGAGTGATTTATCTCCATGTAACAGACATTTTTTGGATTTAAGTAAAAGAATTAAAGATGGAATTAGAAGAGCAGGTGGTATTCCGATGGAATTTCCTACTCACCCAATTCAAGAAACTGGAAAAAAGCCTACTGCAATGTTGGACAGAAACTTATCATATTTATCTTTGGTTGAGATACTTTATGGATACCCACTTGATGGAGTTATACTTACAACTGGATGTGATAAAACTACCCCAGCAGCGTTAATGGCAGCTGCAACAGTTAATATTCCTGCAATTGTTTTATCTGGTGGTCCAATGCTTGATGGAAATTATAAAGGTAAGAAAGCTGGCGCAGGAACCATTATTTGGGAAGCAAGAAGATTGCATGCTAAGGGAGAAATTAATTACGAAGAATTTATGGATATGGCAGCAGCATCTTCGCCAAGTCCTGGTCACTGTAATACAATGGGAACAGCTTCATCAATGAATTCTGTTGCTGAGGCATTGGGAATGTCTTTACCAGGATGTGCAGTAATACCAGCTCCATATAGAGAAAGAGAACAAATTTCTTTTGAGACTGGATCTAGAATTGTAAAAATGGTTCACGAAGATTTAACTCCTTCAAAAATTATGACAAAGAAAGCTTTTGAAAATGCAGTTATAGTTGCAAGTGCTATAGGAGCTTCCAGTAATTGTACAACACATTTAATTGCTATCGCAAAACATATGGGTGTAAAATTTGATTTATCGAATTGGCAAAAGCTTGGACACAAAATACCTTTATTAGCAAACTGTCAACCTGCAGGTGAACATTTAATGGAGGGTTTTTACAGAGCTGGAGGTATACCAGCAATCATGAAAGAATTAATGAAGAATAATAAAATTCACCAAAACCTAATTACTGTAACTGGTAAAACAGTTGAACAAAATTTAAGAAAAAAAATCGATGTAGATAGAGATGTGATTAAAACGTTTAAAAATAATTTGACTGACAAGGCTGGGTTTCTAGTTATGAAAGGAAATTTCTTTTCATCAGCAATTATGAAAACCTCAGTAATTAGTAAAGAGTTTAGAGAAAGATATTTATCAAATCCTAAGCACCCTAATGTTTTTAAAGGTAAAGCTGTAGTTTTTGAGGGTCCAGAGGATTATCATGATAGGATCAATAGCAAGAAACTAAAAATAGATGAAAAATCGATTTTAATAATAAGAGGTTGTGGACCTGTTGGATACCCTGGTTCTGCTGAGGTGGTTAATATGCAACCACCTGATAGACTACTTAAAAAAGGCATTAATGCACTTCCAACTCTTGGAGATGGAAGACAGAGTGGTACTTCTGAAAGCCCATCTATTCTTCATGTATCACCAGAATCTGCTGTTGGTGGTGATTTAGCTATTGTTAAGACAGGAGATAAAATGACAATAGATCTTAATAAAAGAAGAGTTGATCTTCAAATATCAAAGTCTGAATTTATTAAAAGAAGAAAAAAGAAAAAGATAAAGAAACTTACAAATCAAACACCGTGGCAAGAAATATCTAGATCAAATGTTGGTCAACTTGAAGACGGTGCATGTATTATGTCAAGAGATCAATATTTAGATATCACTAAAACAAAAGGTGTTCTAAGAAACTCTCATTAGATGAAACCAAAAATTTTAGTTTCTCGAAAAATTTCTGATGGTGCTGAAGAAATATTAAAAAAAGAATTTGATGTAACTCTTAATTTAGAAGACAAACCTTACACATATGAGGAATTAATAAAAATTTCTAATGAATATGATGGTTTAATATCTACAAGTTTTGATAAATTAGATAAAAATTTTTTTGATAGTTTAAATGGAAAATTAAAAATTATTGGTCATGTTGGAGTTGGATACGACAATATTCATACACAATCAGCCAAAGAAAAAAATATCAAAGTTTCAAATACGCCAAACGTATTAAACGATGCTGTAGCAGAAATAACAATCCTTTTAATTTTAGCATCGTCCAGAAGAATTGGTGAGGCTTATAATCTTGTTAAGTCAAATACTTGGAAAGATCATAGACCAGATATTACTAAATTAATGGTAGGTAACGAAATTACTGGAAAAACTTTAGGTATAATAGGTATGGGAAGGATTGGCCAAATAGTTGCAGATAGGGCTAGAGCGTTTAAAATGAAAATAGTTTATTACAATAGAAATAAGTTAGCTAATGATTTAGAAAAAGGTGCAACTTATTATCCCGATTTAAAATCAATGCTTCCAAATTGTGATTATGTAAGTTTGCATACTCCTGCTACCTCAGAAACTAAAAATATAATTAATTCAGAAATTTTAAAGCAGTTTCCAAAACATTCAGTCTTTATAAATACTTCGAGAGGATCAACAGTAGATGATGATGCTCTAATTGAAGCTTTACAAAATAAAAAAATCTATGGAGCTGGGTTAGATGTTTTCAATAATGAACCTAATCTTGATAAGAGATATTTAGAGTTAGAAAATTGTTTTGTTCTTCCTCATGTAGGTAGTGCGACACATGAAACTCGATTAGCTATGAGTATGTTAGCCGTAAAAAATATAAAATGTTTTTTCTCTCAAAAACCTCTTTTATCAGAAGTTGTTTAAATGATACAACTTTAAGTTGTAATATTTAAATCAATTATCTTTAGAAATTTATTACAGTCTTTTGTTTGAATTTTTTTTCTCTTTATGTTTAAATTTAAAAAAACATAACCGAGAGGGGATATAATGTTAAAATTAATAACAAAAATAACTGCTGCGATTGCTGTAGTGTCTATTGCTTTATTAGGTTCTGCTAATGCAAAAACTTTAAAAATAGAAACTCACTTTACAGCTAGCTCACCAAATGGTGAAGTTGCAGCTCAATTCGCTAAAAACGTAGAAAAGTTTTCTGGCGGAAGCTTAAAAGTACAAATGTTCTACTCATCATCAGTTACAGGAAAGTCTGCTGAGGTTTTTAACTCTGCACAAACTGGAATTATTGACTGTGATATGACAGGTGCTGGATACCAAACTGGTAAAAACGCAGCTTTCCAATTCGCAGGCGATGTAATGGGTGGATATGACAACCCGTATCAACAATATGACTTCTTAAAGTTTCCAGGAGCTCAAGAAGCTGTTGATGCACTATACAACAAATATGGAATGACTTTAATCGGTTGGTGGATACCAGGACATGAGTCTTTAATATCTAGTAAACCAATTCCAGATGTTGCGTCTATCAAAGACTTTAAATTTAGATCGCCTCCAGGAATGGAAAGTATGATCTTTACAGCATTAGGTGCTAAGCCAATCGTGATGGATTTTGGTGAAGTTCCAACTGCTTTACAAACTGGTCTAATTGATGGTGCCGACTATTCATCTTTAGCTACAAACTATGCAGGTGGACACTATGAGCAAAATAAATATGCTACATATCCAGGTTTCCACTCTATGCCAGCTGACCATTTAGCTTGTAATACAAAAGTTTGGAACAAGTTAAAACCTCATGAAAAAGGTGCAATGCTAGCAGCAATCGAAATCTGCGGTAGAACAATCACTAGTTTAGTCGAGAGAAAAAATGCTGAAGCAGTTAAAGCTTTAACTGCTATGGGTGTTACTCTTCATGACTGGTCTAGAGAAGATAGACTTAAGTTCAGAAATGCTGCTTTAGGCGCATGGGAAGAATGGAAGAAAAAATCTCCTGAAGCTGCCGCTCTTATTGAGATACACAAAGCTTATATGAAAGCTAACGGTATCCTATAATTGTTAGCAACATAAAAAAATACTGAAGGGCCTGAGAGGGCCCTTCTTATTAAACAATTTTTTTGCCAATGGACGATAAAGAGCTTCAAGATAAACAATTAAAAGAGCAAAGTGAAAAAGTTGCAAGCAAAGACGATTTTCCAATATTTTGGATAGATAGAATTTCTCTATTTTTAAGCCATACAATAAAATATTTAATTCCTGTAATAGTACTTGTGATGATGTACGAAATCTTCATGAGATATGTATTATTTAAACCTACCTTATGGGCTAATGAATTATGCTTATGGTTGGCTGGCGTTTGTTATTTAGTTGGCGGTATATATGCAACAAGATTAAGAAGCCATATAAGAATAGTATTATTATATGATTATGTCAGTAGACCGACACAGCGAATTTTTGATCTAATTAGCACTATAGTTATTGTTCTTTTTGCAGGTGCTGTAATTTATGGTGGTATGGAGGATGCTTACAGATCATTTGTAAACTGGGAGAGATTTGCAACTTATTGGGACCCACCTATACCTGCTACTATGAAACCACTTACACTAATATGTGTATTTCTTATTGCACTTCAGTCTATTAACAATTTAATAATCGATTGGAGAAATCCTAAGGAAAGACAATACGATCCAGCAAAAGATTTAGAATAATATGGAATTTGAAATAGGAACACTCTCGATAATACTGATTGTTGGATTGCTAGCTCTTATAGCTATTGGTGTTCCAATGGGTTTTGCATCAGGTTTTATGGGTGCTGTACTCGTATTTTTATATATAGGTGAGCATGCATTAGGAATTCTACTTTCAAGATATTATTCGCTTGTTGTAACCTATTCTTTTTTATCGGTACCTTTATTTATATTCATGGCCTCCTTACTTGAACGCTCAAATATAGCGAGAGATTTATATGATGCATTAAATGCTTGGTTAAGAAAAACTAGAGGAGGAGTTGGTGTTGTTACTGCAATCATGGCAACAATTATGGCTGCGATGAGTGGAATTATCGGAGGAGAAATAGTTTTATTAGGACTGATTGCACTGCCGCAGATGTTGAGATTAAAATATGATCAAGACATGTCTATTGGTATTATTTGTGCATCAGGTTCTCTAGGTACTATGATACCTCCGTCTATTGTTTTAATTATTTACGGATTGACAACAGAAACATCAATTACAATGTTATTTCAAGAAGCTATTGTTCCAGGTCTAATGATTTCAGGCTTAATTATTACTTACATTCTCATACGAACAAGATTACAACCGCATCTTGCACCATTAAGTGATGAACCAGCGTTAACTTTAAAAGAAAAAATGTCTTACCTTCCAGGCCTTCTACCACCAATTGGTATTGTAATAATTGTTTTAGGTTCAATTTATTCTGGAATAACAGGTATCACAGAAGCAGCTGGTATGGGTGTAGTTGCAACGTTAATTATAATAGGCGCAAGAAAAGAGCTGACATGGTTTCTATTTAAAGATGCGCTTGTTCGAACTTTTAAAGCATCAGGTACGATTTTAACTATTACATTTGGAGCTACGGTTTTAGCTGGAGCTTATTCTTTAGCGGGTGGACCAACTTATGTAGCCGAAACTATTTTAGCTTATGATTTAAAACCAATGTACTTAATCTTTATGATGCAAGTAATGTTTTTGATAATGGGTGCTTTTATGGATTGGGTTGGAATTGTCCTACTGGCTATGCCTGTATTTTTACCAATAGTTCTTGCACTTGGTTTTGATCCTATATGGTTTGGAATCTTATTTTGCGTAAATATGCAAGTCTCATTTTTAAGCCCACCTTTTGGTCCAGCAGCTTTTTATTTAAAATCGGTAGCACCTCCACATATTTCATTAACAGACATTTTCAGAGGATTTGCTCCATTCGTAGTAATTCAATTAATTGTTTTAGCATGTGTAATGTACTTTCCAGAAGCAATGACACAAAATTTCCACGAATTCGTACCTAAAAAATAAATGACAAAAAAAATAGGTTTTATAGGCATAGGCCTGATGGGTCTGCCAATGTCTAAAAATATAGTAAAAGCTGGATATAATTTAACAGTATTCAATAGATCAAAGAATAAAGCAGAACCACTTAAAGAATTTGGAGCAAAAATTTCAAATACGTTAAAAGATGCTGTGGATGGAAGTGATATTGTTATAACAATGTTAACAGATGATACTGCTGTGGATGCAGTGATGAACAATACTGATTTTTTAGAAAACTTAAAATCTGGTTCAATAGTTATTGATATGAGTTCAGTTAAACCAACTACTGCAACAAAACATGGTAATTATTTTAAATTAAAAAATATAAATTATTTGGATGCACCTGTATCTGGAGGAACAATTGGTGCAGAGGAAGCATCATTGGCTATAATGGTTGGGGGAGAGCAAAATATTTTTGATGATGCATTTGATATTTTAAAAACAATGGGTAATCCAACATTAGTTGGTCCAATTGGAAGTGGACAAGTATCTAAATTAGCAAATCAAATCATTGTTGGTTTAGCAATAGGCGCTGTGGCAGAGGCCGTAACTCTTTGTGAAAAAGCAGGAGCTGATCCAAATAAAATGATTAAAGCTTTGTCTGGTGGTTGGGCAGACAGTAAAGTTTTACAAACGCATGGAAAAAGAATGATCGATAAAGATTTTACTCCAAAAGGCAAAACATCTGGTCAATTAAAAGATATGAATAATATCTTAGAATGTGCCAGTAATTATAATACTCATTTACCTATTTCAAATTTGGTTAAAGAAATGTATAAATCTCTTGTTGATAATGGACAAGGTGAAACAGATCATAGTTCACTTTATAAAGAAATTGAAAGGATAAATAATAAATGAGTGGAAGATTAGAGGGTAAAAAAATTGTAGTTACGGCAGCAGGCCAAGGTATCGGAAAAGCAACAGCAATCGCTTTTCATAATGAAGGGGCCCATGTAATAGCAACAGATTTGAATGAAAAAACTTTAGCTGATTTAAATAAAGAATATCCTAATATTAAAATTAAAACTTTAGACTCTACAGACAACAAAGCAATTTTAGATTTTGTTAAAACACTTGATGAGGTAAATGTTCTATTTAATGCAGTAGGATTTGTTCATCATGGAACAATTTTAGATTGCGAAGAAAAAGATTGGGATTTTTCTTTTGATGTAAACATTAAATCTATGTATTTCATGTGCAGAGCAATTTTACCGTTAATGGTGAAGCAAAATGGTGGAAGTATAATCAATGTTTCGTCTATTGCCTCTAGTTTAAAAGGTTTACCAAATAGATTTGTTTATGGCGCTTCAAAAGCTGCAATTATTGGGTTAACTAAGTCTATAGCTTCAGACTTTGTAAAACAAAATATTAGATGTAATTCAATAGCACCAGGAACAGTTTTCTCTCCTTCTTGGCAAGAAAGAGTAAACCAGAGTCCTGATCCTGTTCAAGCTAAGAAAGATTTTATAGCAAGACAACCAATGGGAAGATTGGGAACAGCTGAAGAAATTGCCTCTATGGCTATTTATTTAGCTGGCGATGAATCAACATTTACAACAGGGAATACATTTTCTGTTGATGGTGGAATGACAATTTAAATATAAAGGAGAAACAATGAAATTATTAAGAGTAGGTGAAAAAGGAAAAGAAAAACCAGCAATTTTAGACGCTGATGGAAAAATAAGAGACATAAGTTCTCACATAAACGATTTAAACCCAGAAAATTTAAATTTTGAAACAATGTCAAAAATTCAAAGTGAAGATACATCAAGACTTCCTGAACTTTCATCTAATCAAAGAGTAGGTTCATGCATTACAAGTCCTGGAAAATTTGTAGCAATAGGACTTAATTATTCAGATCATGCAGCTGAAGTCGGTGCTGATATTCCTAAAGAACCAATAATGTTTATGAAAGCTACTAGCTCAATGTGTGGTCCTAATGATGATGTAGAAATAGTCTCTGGATCAAAAAAACTAGATTGGGAAGTTGAACTTGGAATTGTAATTGGAAAAGAAGCAAAACATATTTCAGAAAGTCAATCACAAGATCATATTTTAGGATATTGTTTAGTAAACGATGTCAGTGAACGAGAATGGCAAATTGAAAAAATGGGACAATGGGTTAAAGGAAAGTCTCATGACACTTATGGACCTACTGGGCCTTACTTAGTAACTAAAGATGAAATTAAAGACATTAATAATTTAAAGATGATGCTGGATGTAAATGGTGAAAGAATGCAAACAGGGAATACAAGTACTATGATTTTTAATGTAGATATCATTGTATCTTATGTGAGTAAGTTCATGTCATTACAACCTGGAGATATTATAACTACAGGTACCCCTCCAGGAGTAGGCATGGGAAGAAAACCCCAAGTATTTTTAAAAGCTGGTGATGAAATGAAATTATCTATAGAAAATTTAGGAGAACAGAACTCTAAAGTAGTTGCTGTTTAATAATTGTGAAGATCAGCTCAATCAAAAGTCATATACTTAGATATGAGTTGGATAAAGAATTAGGATATTCTCAGCAATATTACAAACACAGAACTGCCCATCTAGTAGAGATAGAAACTGATGAAGGAATTAAGGGTTGGGGAGAATGTTTTGGCCCTGGAAATATAGCTCTCGCTAACAAATATGTTGTAGAAAAAGTAATACAGCCTTTTATAATAGGAGAAGATCCAATTAATAAAGAATATATTTGGCATAAAGTTTATAATTTACTTAGAGATAGCGGTCAGAAAGGAATGCCTATTCAGGCATTATCAGGAATTGATATAGCATTGTGGGATATACTAGCGAAAAAAGCAAAACTGCCTCTTTATCAATTATTAGGGGGTAAAACTAATAACAAAATTCCAGTTTATGGTTATGGAATGATGCTGCAAAAAAAATCTGTCGAAGAATTATGTGAATTATTCAAAAAAGAAGCAAATCAAATTAAAGAAAAAAACTTCAAGGCGATGAAGATGAAAATTGGTTTAGGTCCGAAAGAAGATTTAAAGTTAGTTAGAGCAGTAAGAGAAGCAATTGGTGACGATTTTAAACTAATGGTCGATGCCAATCATGCATATAATAAAAATGATGCTTTGTACGTAGGTAAAGGATTAGATGAAATGGAAATTTATTGGTTTGAGGAACCTGTGGCACCAGAGGATTATGATGGATACAAAGAACTTAAAGAAAAATTAAAAACAAATATTGCTGGTGGTGAAGCAGAGTTCACAAAATATGGTTGGAACCAATTAATTAAAAATAATTGCATTGATATAGCCCAACCGGAAGTTTGCGGTTTAGGTGGAATAACAGAATATTTAAAAGTATCAGCATTAGCTCAGTCGAATTTCATCCCAATTGTAAATCATGTATGGGGTTCAGCTTTAAGTGTAGCAGTAAATCTGCATTTACTTACTTCTTTACCAGATATGCCAGGTGGACTATTTCCAACAAAATCAATGTTAGAATTTGACACCACTGAAAAAAATATTTTTATTACAGATCTAGCTGAAGAAAAATTTTCAATTTTAGATCAAGTAAAAGACAAAGATGGATTTGCTATCCCATTAGAAAATATAGGAATTGGAATTAATCCAAAAAAAGATTTTATAAAAGAATACGAGTATAATGGCTAAGATAATAACTTCAAAACCTGAAGTTTTATGGAATTTAAAATGTACATTAGGTGAGGGTACTTTGTGGGTCAAAGAGCATAACTCAATTTATATTACAGACATTAAAAAAAAAAGAATTCATATTTTAAATTTAAAAAATAAAAAAAAAGAAACTATCAAAGTAAATAAAGAAATAGGATTTTTAGCTCATATAAAAAATTATATATTTATATTAGGTCTCCAAGATGAATTAAGAATAGTAAATTTAAAAAATAAAAAAAAAATTAAATCAATAGCTATTGAAAAGTCATTAAAAATGAACAGGATTAATGATGGCAAAACAGATCTTAATGGAAAACTTTGGTTTGGAACAATGGATAACCCCGAAAGAAATATCCCAAATGGATCTCTTTATTGCCTAGATAAAAAATTTAATCTTAAAAAAGTAGATGACAATTACATGATTACTAATGGACCTGCATTTATTGATAAAAAAAGCTTTTATCATACAGATAGTAGAAAAAGGATAATCTACAAAATTAAGATAGATAAAAATGAAGATATAATAAGTAAAAAAATATTTAAAAGATTTTCAAATAAGGAAGGAGTGCCAGATGGCATGACCTTAGATAAAGCTGGAAATTTATGGGTATGCCAATTTCACGGAGCTTGCGTAAGTGTTTTAAATAAATTTGCCAAACAGATACATAAGATCAATTTACCCGCTAAAAATATTACTAATTGTGCCTTTGGTGGTCCAAAAAATTCAGATTTATTTGTCACATCTGCTTTAAAAGGCATGAAAAACAGTGAAATTAAAAAATTTAAATTTTCAGGAAGTTTATTTAAAATACAAACTAATGCTATTGGTATAAACCAGAAAAAGTTTGTAATTAAAAATGCTAAAAAGAGACCTCTATTATGAAAGAATACCAACAAAATCTTTAAGAGATGATGTTAGATATTTAGGTAATATATTAGGAAGAGTAATTAAAGAACAAGAGGGACAAAAATTCTATCATCTAGTTGAAAAAATTAGATTACTTTCTAAAGCAAACATAGCCAATAAAAACCATAAAGAACCTTTTAAAAAAATTTTAGACGAAGTTAAAAAATTAACTCCAAATTCACTTTTCAAATTAACTAGAGCATTTAATCATTTTATGAATTTTTATAATTTAGCCGAGTCAATTGATGCTTCAAGGACTTTAGACCTCTACGAAAATGTTAAACAAAAGAAAAAATTTCAAAATATATTTATTGAAGAAATATTTGAAAATTTTTTTAAAAATAAAAAAATATCAAATACTAAAATCTATAATGTTGCCAAAAGTTTAAATATAGGCATTGTACTTACAGCACATCCAACAGAAGTAAAAAGAAGAACCTTAATACAGAAATACCATTCCTTAACAGAAATATTAGAGCAAAGAAATCTACTTAAAAATTATCCTTCAAAATTAAAAATTTTAGATCGTAAAGTTTTTGATGAGATCACAATTATATGGAATACAGATGAAATTAAAAGATCGAAGCCAACCCCTGCAGAAGAAGCAAGATGGGGACTTGCAATTATAGAAGATAGCTTGTGGGATACAATTCCTAAAGTATACAGAAGATTAAATCAAATATTTGAAAAAAATATGGGTAAGGGTTTGCCTAAAAATTTTAATCCTATTGAGTTTGGGTCATGGATGGGTGGTGACAGAGATGGAAATCCATTTGTTACTGCAGAAGTTACTAAAAGAGTTATTTTGTTATCAAGGTGGGAGGCAGCTAAACTTTATGAGAAGTCAATGACAAAATTAATAAGATCTTACTCTATGGAAAAATGTTCAAAAAAAATATTAAAAACTACAGGAAAAACATTTGAACCTTATAGAGTTTATCTAAGACCTTTAAGAGATAAATTAAGAAAAACACATAGAGCAATAGAACAGTATTTAGTAAATAATAAACCACTAAATGAAAAAAATTTATTGTCTGAAAGAGAAGAAATTCTTAAACCATTAAGAGTAGTAAGAGAGTCGTTAGAGCAAAATCAAAGCGAAAATATAGCAAGTGGCGATCTACTAGATTTAATGCGTAGAGCTAAATGTTTTGGCATAAATCTTGCTCGACTTGATATAAGACAAGAGTCTTCAAGACATTCTCAATTACTGGCAGAATATATTAAGAAAAAGCTTAACCAAGATTATTCATCATGGGATGAGAATAGAAAAATAAAGTATTTATCTACAAAAATGCAGAACAAAAGTTTATTAAAAAATTTTCAATTTAAAAATAAGGAAAATAAAGAGGTATGGTCCACTTTTAAAGTATTGGCAACTCAACCTAAAGAGTGTCTAGGAGCGTATGTAATATCAATGACATCTTCAGCTTCAGATATTTTATCAGTTATGTTTTTGCAAAAGGAGGCAAACATAGAAAATAGACTAAGAGTAGTCCCTTTATTTGAAACGTTGGATGATTTAATAAATGCAAAACCTATTATGGAAAAACTTTTTTCATTAAAATGGTACAGAAAAGATATTAATCATAAACAGGAAATCATGATTGGATACTCAGACTCTAGTAAAGATGCTGGAAAGCTTTCTGCGAGCTGGAACCAATATAAATTACAACAAGAAATAATTAAACTAGCTAAAAAATATAAAATAGATGTAACATTTTTTCATGGAAGAGGAGGATCTGCTGGAAGAGGAGGTGGACCAATACAAGCTACATTAAGATCACAGCCAGCGGGTTCAGTTAATGGGAAAATTCGAATAACTGATCAAGGAGAAGTTATACAACAAAAATATGGTTATGAGCCTTTAGCAAAATACAATTTATGTAGTTACATAGGTTCTGTTATGGAAGCTACTTTAAACCCACCTCCAAAACCAAAAGATAGTTGGGTAAAATTAATTCAAAGTATGTCAGAAATATCAACTAGCTCTTATAGAAAAAACATAAACCAAAGTTCAGATTTTATTAGATATTTTAAAACTGTAACTCCACATATGGCACTTGGCAAACTATCAATAGGCTCCAGACCTTCTAAAAGAAAAAATGTTGATAATATAAATAGTTTAAGAGCTATTCCTTGGGTATTTGCGTGGACGCAGATTAGATTAATGTTACCTGCATGGTTAGGTACTGCAGAAGCTTTGAGATATTCATCAATTAAAAAATTTAAAAAGACACTTATAGATATGGAAAAAAACTGGCCATATTTTAATTCAACAATGGACTTGCTTGATATGGTGCTTTCAAAAGTAGACCCTGAGATATCTAAAATTTATGAAAAAAATTTAGCTGATGATAAACTTATAAGAGTTGGTAAAAAATTAAGGTTTCAATTTGATGCAGTTAAAAAATTAAATGATCAAATAACACCAAAAGAAATTTATAAACAAAGAAAGAGTTTTAGAGGTCCAGCAATTATTAGAAACATATATTCTGAAATCCTTAATGTTTTACAAGCAGTAGTAATGAATAAGCTTTTGATAAAAAAATTAAATAAGAATGATAAAAAAGATTTGAATGATGCAATGATGGCATCAATAGCAGGTATTTCAGCAGCAATTAAAAATACAGGATAATGATCGAATTTATTTTAGCTTTTGGAGCAGGTTTACTTAGCTTTTTATCTCCATGTGTTCTGCCTCTAATACCAGGGTATATATCATATATATCAGGATCAACTCTTAATGAATTACTTGAAAAAAAAACCATAAATATTTTTCCTATAATTTTATTTGCAGTTGGATTTTCTATAGTATTCATAAGTTTTGGAGCTACAGCTACATTTTTAGGCTCTCTAATTTTAGATAATTCATATCAACTCAGAATTGGGGCTGGAGTAATCATAATTATATTCTCGCTACAAATATTGGGGCTCATAAATCTAAAGTTTTTAAATTATGAGAAAAGATTTCAGACAAATAACAATACTGGAATAATAAGTTCAATTTTAATTGGTATGGCTTTTGGCTTTGGTTGGACACCATGTATTGGTCCAATTCTAGGATCAATTCTCGCAATTGCATCAACTGAAGATAGTATTAACAAAGGGATTGGCCTTTTATCATTTTATTCTTTAGGGTTAGCAATTCCCTTTGTTCTATCAGGTTATTTAATACAAAAGTTTATGATTTTTTCTAAAAACCTCAAAGCCAAGATGAGGATAATAAATATGTTTGGTGGATCTCTACTTTTAATTACAGGAATACTAATGATCACTAACCAGTTGCAAGCTTTAGGTTATTATCTTCTTGAGTATATGCCTTTTCTACAGAGCATAGGTTAAATTAATTTATATTAAACTTTCTTTGTAAATGTCTAAGCTTGCTATCAGTACTATCATACTCAATATAGCACCCTTGTAAAAATCTTTTACCCTCATTTGGATTAAATTCTGTTCTACCATGCAGGAGTCTGTAATTATCCATCATAATTAAATCCCCAGACATTAATTTAAATTCTATTCTATAGAAATCGGAGTTATATAAATCAGATAATTTTTTTCTAGCTTTATAATAAAGGTCTAGTTCCTCCTTTTTTAAAACAGGAACGTAATCAAGTCGAGGACTAAATCTAACTTGTTTAAAATTCTTATTTTCATCGAGCTCTATTAATTCAGACCAGTCTTCTAAAATCACATCTTTATCAATAAATTTAAATCTTACTTTTACTTTGGTTAATATTTCATAATATTCAGGAAAATCTTTTTTTAAATCTTCAGTTACAGTATAACCATCGACCAACGTTGATAAACCACCAGTTACTTCATTTTCAATACAATGCAATATCTGAATACAAGGGACTGGATTTCTATATGGATTATCGGTGTGAGGAGCCAAAGGTAAAGGCGTATATGCAAGATCATTAGGGTTAGGTTTTGACGAAACATTAAAGTGTTCGCCAAAATTAGTCCTTCTAACACTGCCTATGGAGTTAGCAAATTTGATTAAATAATTATCATGAGTTGGAACATTCTTTATAATTGCAAATCCATACTTGTAAAAAGAAGCAAGCAATTCATGCATTTCAACACTTTCATAAATATTCTCATGAAAATTGAATTTTTTTACATCATCAAGTGATGAAGTCCATTTTACTTTTTCTTTGATTTTACTAATTGAGTTGGAATTTTTAAATTCTCGAATTATTTTATTAATATCAATTTTAGTTTCTATTCCATCTGAAAAAGTTATGTTTAATAGGTCTTTTTCAATTATTGCAGATTTGATAATGACGTCTGATTCCATTGTGCTTGGATCAAAGAGTCTCTGCTGTGTCTTTTGATCTAGTAATTCAACATTTTCTACTCTTTCTCTAAGCCAAAAAGGATGAATTTCTTCATTCAGATTTTCATCTCTAAAGAAAACCTTATTATTATCTAATTCAATTTTCATAAAATTAAGCATTAATTAAAAAATATCTTTAATCAAGAGAAATTAAGTAGTATTTGAAATTATGGATAAAAATCTAATAATTAAAAATAATGAATTTCCAAAGTTTTTGAACCAACTAGCAATTGATTTAACGAATTTTTATTTTAAAAAACTTAATAAGCCTTTTAAAGTTAATAATAAATTACTTGGCAAAGGATATGACCCTGTTACCACATGTGATAAAGCTTTTGAAAAATTCATTAGAGCAAAAATAACTAAAAAATTTCCTGGTCATGAAATTATTGGAGAAGAATTTGGTTACAAAAAAACTAAAAGTGATTTTAGTTGGGTAATTGATCCAATTGATGGAACAAGGTCATTTGTTATAGGAAGTCCAACTTGGAGTAATTTAATATCACTAAATTATAAAGGCAATCCAATATTTGGTTTGGCAAACTTCCCTATGTTAAATAAGTATTATTATAATCAATCTTCAAAAATTGCATATGTTGTTGAAAATAAAAAAAGAAAAAAAATATCAGTAAACAAGAGTGTTAAATTTAAAGATATTAAATTGACTGCTGGTTTTCATGGAGCAATTTCATTAAATCAACAAAAAAAAATTCCTAAACTTCTTAAATTGATACAATTCCCTTGTTCAGATGCATTATCATATGCTCAGATTTGTGAGGGAAGAATTGATGTTGTTATACAATGTAATAATAAAGTTTGGGATATTCATCCACTAATACCAATTATTAATGCTGCTGGTGGTATTGTAACAACTTGGGATAATAAAAATGCAACCGAAGCAGGTCATCTTGTGGTGTCTTCTAATAAAATAATTCATAAAAAAATTTTAGGTTTGCTAAAACCCATTGTATAATAATGGAAATTCTTGTTCTTCAACACATAAATATTGAAGATCCTGGTTACATAAAAGATTTAATGATCAAAGATGGAGTTAATATTACAACTGTTGAATTAGATGAAGGAGAAAAAATTCCGAATAATTTAAATTTTTTTGACGGTATGCTATGTATGGGTGGACCTATGGATACTTGGATGGAAAAGGATTTTCCTTGGCTCATCGAAGAAAAAAAAAAAATTAAAGAGTTCGTTGTAGAATTAAATAAGCCATACTTAGGTTTTTGTCTCGGATGTCAATTACTAGGAGAAGCAATAGGAGGAAAAGTAGTTAAAACTAATAATCCTGAAATTGGAATGCTGGATGTAAACTTCTTGGATGAAAAAAAGAAAGATATACTTTTCGCAGATTTTCCTCAAAAAATTACATCATTGCAATGGCACTCTTATGAAGTTCAAGAATTAGAAAAAAATAAAGATGTTACGTTGATTGCTTCATCAAAAGAGACAAAATATCAAATATTTCGATATAAAAACAATGCTTATGGCATTCAATTCCACATAGAGATCAAAGATACAACTGTAAATGATTGGGGCTGTGTCCCTGAATATAAGTCAGCACTAGAAAATCAATTAGGACAGGGTGCTCTGGAAAAATTTGATAAAGATGCCAAAGAAAATATGAAAAATATGAATAATTATTCAAAAATTTTATATACTAACTTCAAAAACGATATCATTCTTAACAATTAAGTTACCTATTTTACCCTTGTAGTTAATCCATTAATCAGGTTTAATTTTATTTGTAATAATTAGGAGGAAAAATGAAATTTAAAAATTTTATTAAAATTTTCTTTGCAATTTTATTTGTTTTTGTATCAACACATTCATACGCGAAAACAATTAAATGGTCTATGCAAGGAGATAGTTTAACTTTGGATCCTCATGCCCAAAATGAAGGTCCCACAACACAAGTTTCAAGACAGGTCTATGAAGCACTTGTAACAAGAGGTTTAGATATGAGTATTGAACCTCAACTTGCAACTGATTGGAAAACAACTGATCCAAATACTTGGATTTTTAATTTAAGAAAAGGTGTAAAATTTTCTGACGGTACGGATATGACTGCAAAAGATGTTGTATTTAGTATTTTGAGAGCAAAACAACCTACATCAGATTTTAAAGAATACATAAGTACAATTTCTGATGTTAAAGAAATTGATAACTACACTGTTCAAGTGAGTACAAGTAAACCAAATCCAATTCTTTTAAACCAATTATCAAATATTTTTATAATGTCTAAAAAATGGTCTATTGATTTTGGAGCAACAGTTTCACAAAACTGGGATGGTGGAGAAGAAACATTCTCAGCAACTAATGCAATGGGAACTGGACCATTTAAAATTACTCTAAGAGAGCCAAATACCAAGACAGTATTTGAGAGAAATAGTAATTGGTGGGGTTCAATGAAAGATAATAGTGTTAGTGAAATACACCTATTACCAATTAAAAACTCAGCTACAAGAGTTGCAGCATTATTATCTGGTGAAGTTGATTTAGTAACTGATGCTCCAGTTCAAGACTTAGCTAGAATTGGAAATTCTGCAGATCATGAAGTAGTGAGTACTGCTCAAATGCGGACAATCTTTTTAGGTATGGACCAAGCAGCAGATAAATTAAGATCTGGAAATACTGGTGATAATCCATTTAAGAAAAAAGAAGTAAGACAAGCCCTTTATCAAGCAATAGATATTGAAGCAATAAAGAAAAAAGTAATGAGAGGTCTCAGTGAGCCTGCAGGAATCATAACTTTTCCTGGTGTAAATGGATACACACAAGATCTAGATAAAAGATTGCCTTATGATGTTGATGCTGCGAAAAAATTATTAGCTGATGCAGGATATCCAAAAGGTTTTGATGTTGAACTAAGATGCCCTAATGACAGGTATGTAAATGATGAAGCAATTTGCACTGCAGTAGTTGGAATGTTAGGTAAAATAGGCGTTAATGTTAACTTATTTGCTCAAACTAAAAGTAAACATTTTAAAGAGCTCAAAGAAGATAAAGGTGATTTCTATATGCTAGGATGGGGAGTTCCAACATTAGATAGTCATTATGTTTTCCATTATTTGTATGAGTCAGGTGCTAGCTGGAATAAAGTAAACTTTAGCAATAGCGAAGTTGATGCTGCTATTAGAGTTATGGAAGGTGAAGTTGACTTAGATAAAAGAAATGCAGCTATTGCAAATGCTTGGAAAATTGTAAAAGATGATATTTCATATCTTCCTTTACATCACCAAGTAATTTCTTGGGCAACTAAAAATAATGTAGATGTTCCAATAAGACCGAATAATGAACCATTATTCCGTTTTGCAAGTTTTAAATAAGTAACTTTTTTTATAAGCCCTTTGTTTAACAAAGGGCTTATAAGTATAAATATTTCTTAAATTGATAAAGTATTTTTTCAAACGTCTGATCCAGTCAGTAATAGTGATGCTTGTTGTATCATTTGTTTCGTTTTCTTTATTTAACTTTGTGGGTGATCCAATCAACAATATGGTTGGTGAAGAAACTTCTGATGAAGAAAGAGCAGAATTAAGAGAAACTCTTGGACTTACCGATCCAATACATATTCAATTTTCAAGGTTTGTAGTTAATGCTTCTAAAGGAGAATTTGGAATTTCATATCAGTTAAGAAGACCAGTTTCAGAATTAATTATTGAAAGATTACCAGCAACTATGGAATTAGTTTTAATTTCTGCGTTAATTGCATTAGTTTCAGGAACATTATTAGGAGTGTACACAGGTATAAATAGAAAAGGTTTTTTGAGTGATTTTATATTGGCCATATCTCTTTTGGGAGTATCACTTCCAACCTTTGTAATTGGTATACTTTTTATTTATTTATTTGCAGTAATTTTAGGTGTGCTACCATCCTTTGGAAGAGGAGAGGTGATTGACCTAGGTTTTTGGACTACAGGACTTTTAACAGTTTCAGGATTAAAAGCCATTATACTTCCCTCTGTAACACTAAGTCTCTTTCAAATGACTTATATAATTAGGTTAGTAAGAGCCGAGATGATGGAAATATTACAAACTGATTATATAAAATTTGCTAGAGCTCGAGGTATAAGTGAAAAAAGTATCAATTTTAAACACGCACTAAAAAATGGATTAATTCCTGTAATAACTATAGCAGGAATAAATATAGGCACATTAGTTGCTTTCTCAATTATTACCGAAACCGTTTTTCAATGGCCAGGTATGGGCTTTTTATTTATTCAGGCAGTTCAATTCGTAGATATACCAATTATGTCAGCTTATTTAGTATTTATAGCTTTTGTATTTGTGATGATAAATTTCATTGTAGATATTCTATATTATTTTATTGATCCAAGAATTCGAGTTAAAGGGGATGCTACAAGTGGATAATAAAACACTTAATTCTTGGGAAAGACTAAAAGATAGCGACATTTACTTTAGTTTTATTAAATCTCCAACTGCAATTGTATCGTCAGTAATATTATTAGTAATTTTCTTTTGTTCTTTTTTTGTTGAATTTGTTACTCCTCATAACCCATTTGACCCTGCATCATTATCTCTAATGGAAGCTTTTACTCCTCCTTCTTGGACTGAGGATGGTATGGCAAAATTTATCTTAGGTACAGATGGACAAGGAAGAGATATGCTTTCAACAATTCTCTATGGCTCACGAATTTCATTAATAGTTGGTTTCTCAGCAATTATCTTTAGTCTAATATTAGGTGTCTCACTGGGTTTAACAGCAGGTTACTTTGGTGGAAAATATGAAATGATAGTAATGAGATTAACAGATGTTCAATTAACAGTACCAAGTATATTAATGGCTCTATTAGTTGATGGTATTGCAAGAGGTATCATCTCCAGAGAAATGCATGATGAGATGGCAATATATGTTTTAATTTTTGCTATAGGAATTTCAGAGTGGCCTCAATTTGCAAGAGTTTCTCGTGCAGCAACTTTGGTAGAAAAAAATAAAGATTATGTTTCAGCTTCATCAATTATAGGCGTTTCAAATTTACTTATTATGTTCAAGCATATACTGCCAAATATCATGAGACCTGTTTTAGTAATTGGCACAATTGGTCTAGCTCTTGCTATAATTGCAGAGTCAACATTGAGCTTTTTAGGAGTGGGAGTTCCTCCTACAACACCTTCATTGGGTACTTTAATTAGATTAGGAAATGATTTTTTATTTTCAGGTGAATGGTGGATAACATTCTTTCCTGCAATATTCTTAGTTATTCTTGCTTTCTCAATTAATTTATTAGGAGATTGGATGAGGGATACGCTTAACCCGAGGCTAAAAAAATGACTTTTTTAAAAATAAATAATTTGAGCGTCGACTATAAAATGAGAAAAGAAACAGTAAATGCTGCAAAAAATATAAATATAGACATTAAAAAAGGTGAAATAGTTGGATTAGTCGGAGAGTCTGGTTCTGGAAAAAGTACTGTCGCTAATGCGATTGTAAATTTAATTGATGAACCAGGTAAAGTTTCAAGTGGATCAATATTGATGGGAGAAACAAATATCAGCGAAAATCCAGAGACAATTGTTCAGTATCGAGGAAAAAAAATTGGATTAATATTTCAAGATCCTCAAACCTCTTTAAATCCAATCTTAACAATTGGTGAACAACTTATAGAAACAATACAAACTCATTTAAACCTAAGTTCTGATGATGCAAAAAATAAAGCAATTAATCTATTAAAAGAGGTAGGGATCAAGGATGCCAAAAAAAGATTTTATAATTACCCTCACCAATTTTCTGGTGGCATGAGACAAAGAGTTGTTATTTCTCTTGCTTTATGTTGCGAGCCTGAGTTATTAATTGCAGATGAACCAACTACAGCACTAGATGTTTCTATTCAGTCTCAAATTCTTGAATTAATAAAAAGATTAACAAAAGAGAGAAACTTAGCTGTAATACTTATTACTCACGATATGGGAGTTATCGCTGAAACTACAGATAGAGTGGCTGTAATGAAAAATGGAGACTTAGTTGAAATAGGTTTAACCAAACAGATATTGGTTGAGCCTAAAGAAAAATACACAAAAAGCTTAGTTAGCTCTGTACCACCGACTAATAAAAAAATATCTAGATTTACAATAATTGAAAAAGAGAACGTTAATAATCAAAATAATAACATTAAAATATTAAATAGGTGGTCCAAAAAGATAATTGTTGATCAAAATTTAATAGAAATTAAAAACTTGAGTAAGTCTTTTGATGATAGTTTTTTCACTGAGAATACAAAGAATTCTGTAATGGCTGTAGATGATGTCTCACTAAATATAAAAGAAGGACAGTCTTTTGGCTTAGTTGGTGAAAGTGGAAGTGGCAAAACAACAATAGCAAAAATGGTTGTTAATTTGTTTAAGCCTAGTTCTGGAGATATTTATTTTGACAGTGTTAATGTTACCAAAATTAAAAAAAACAAAGATCTACTTAAATTTAGAAAACAAATTCAAATGATATTTCAGGATCCATTTTCTTCATTAAATGGAAGACTAAAAGTAAAGGAAATTATTGCAGAGCCTATTAAACTTCATAATCCAGATATAAAATCTAGTGATTTAGATAGTTATATTCATGATTTATTAGAGTCTGTTGAATTAACTCAACAGTCTGCAATCAGATATCCCCATGAATTTTCGGGGGGACAAAGACAAAGAATATCAATAGCAAGGGCACTAGCAACCCAACCAAGACTTCTTGTGTGCGATGAACCTACATCAGCATTAGACGTGAGCATTCAAGCTCAAATACTAAACTTATTAAAAGATCTTCAAGAACAGTTAAATCTTACTATTTTATTTATAAGCCACGATTTACCGGTTGTTAGACAAATGTGTGATAAAATAGCTGTGCTTAAAGATGGAAAATTATGTGAGGTGTCTGAAACAGAAGAGTTGTTTAAGAATCCTAAACATAATTATACTAAGGAACTACTAAAATTAATGCCTAAAATTGAATCAATTTATAACTAAAAGGAGAAAACTATGACAATATTTAAAAAAATTTCTGAAAATGAGGCTACTGGTAAAGTAAAAGAAATTTTTGATGAAATAAAAGAAGCACGACAGATAACCGAAATTCCAAATTTTTGGAAAACTATGGCTAATAGTCCAGAAACATTAGAAAGAACCTGGAGATCATTACAACAAGTAATGGGAAAAGGTGAATTAGATCCTGCTGTAAAGGAACTTATTTATGTTGCAGTTTCAATTACTAACAATTGTGAATATTGTATTAAATCTCATTCTCTAGCTGCCAGAAAAAAAGGTGCGACAGATGGAATGATAAACGAAATGATCGCAATTGTCGGGATGGCAAATGAAACAAATCGTTTAGTTGAAGGTTATCAAGTAGAAGTAGACGACTTTTTAAAATAAAATGAATTTTGATTTTGTTTACAAAATATGCACAAAATCTGAGTGGAGTGAGGCAAAACAAAATAATATTTTTAAAGGCACTGCATTAGATTTAAAAGATGGTTATATCCATTTTTCAGATAAAGATCAGGTCAAGGAAACACTAAATAAGTTTTATCTTAATCAAACTAATTTAATAATTCTTAAAGTGGATGCTCTAAAATTAAAAAATCTTGTTTGGGAGCAATCAACTGATGGCAACATGTTTCCACATTTATACTCAGATCTAGATTTAGATTTTGTAGTTAAAAAATATATTATTGATTTAAAAGATGACGGTAAGCATGATCTACCAGATGAACTTTAATATTCAATTTGATTTTCCGACTAAATTAACGATTAAAACTCCAGATATAATTAGTATTAGACCTATTATTGTAAAAAAGTCAGGGATTTGGTTAAATTTATAAATTCCCACAATAGAAGTAGCTATTATACATAAGCCTGCAAATGAAGCATAAGTTACGCCAACAGGAATAGTTTTCATAACTAAAGACAGAGTATACATGCAAGCAACTATTGTTATTGCTGTAAAGACACTCGGTAAAAATATTGTAAAACCATTTGCAGCTTTGGCAAAACCATTTGATGCTGTACCAAGAGCGACTGCAATAATTAAAATTATATAAGCAGTTAAATTACTCATAATTAAAGAATAATATATCCTTAATTAATATCTACAAACTTTTCTAATTTATTTAATTGTTATAGGACCGACCATTCCACTTTCGTAGTGACCAGGAATGTTACATGCCATTTCTAAAGAAATATCTTTTGAAAACTTCCAAATAATTTCTCCTGTTTTATTTGGTTCTAGCATTACACTATTTGCGTGTTTGTGGCCCAATGAATGATCTTTTTTAGACATTTCTTTCATTTTTTTATGATCAATTCGGTCGCCTAAAAGAATATCGTGTTCAATTAATCTTGCCATTTCGGGCTGGTGATCAATATGCATCTTTTTAGTGCCAATATTATATTCATGCACCAGTTCACCTAGATTTTTAACAATTATTTTTACTGTTTCACCTTTTTTAACTTGAATTGAACTTGGCTCATAATAATTGTCATACATCTTTACTTCTATTACTCTTGTAACATCATTTGGATCACCCTTAGACCCAATCATCTTCATTGAAGCTGCATTAGAATTAAAGGCGATAAAAATAAATAAAAGTAAAAGTTTTTTCATTATTTAGGCATTGGTGTTGCGCCAGTCTCTAAACTCATGATTTTTCCATTATCATATTTGTAGACTGCCATTACAGCTTCTGTATTTCCGTCATCAAATGTTACAAATGCGTGGTGTACACCAACTTCATCATTTTCATATACAACTCTTGTATCTCTTTGATTAATATCACCGCTCATCGCCCATTTGATCACTTCAGCTTTACCTAAAGTATTTCCTGATTTATGCATTGTGAATTTAAAGTCATCATGCAAAAGCTCATTCATAGCTGCTTCATCTTTATTTTTTAATGCAGCACTGTATTTTTCTAATATTGACATTTTATCTCCTTTATACTCCTTCAACTATTATTCCATTAGTATCTGCGTTATCTAATCGAATTTGTTTTATTGGTTTATATTCTTCAGAATTATACCATTCTTTTGCTTTCTCGTAACTTGGAAATTTTATCACAACTGTCCTTGGATGCTGCCATGACCCTTCAATAGTCTCGCTGCTACCACCTCTTACAAGATACTCCCCACCAAATTTTTCTGCAGTGGGTTTAACTTTGTCTATGTATTCCTTATAATTTTCAGGATTGTTAACATTAAGGTTAAAGATCGCATAACCACTCATAATTATTCTCCTGGTTTAATAACAGACTTTGTGGCATCCGCAGCATTTTGAAAAGCTTTATTGTAGTTAATAACTTCATGTACCATCAAATCATCCATTAGACCTGAATTTTTAAAAGCAATCTTCAAGGCTAGTGCTTGTTCATAATCTCCTTCTACACATGAGATAACATCAAATCTACCTCTTACCCATTCATAGCTGATCAATTTTAAACCAGCAGCCTCGGTAACTTTCTTAGTCGATGCATATCTATCTGCAGAAGGATCATTTTGCATTCTTTTCATTAATTCTGCACTTATTTTGCCAATCAAATAAAATCTTGCCATATTACATTTCAACTTTCGTTAAATCCCAAGCAGTCATTTTGATTACACATTCATCGTAAATTGCCTTTCCAACTGGATGTGTACCAGATATTAGTTCTTTCATTTTTTCTTCATTGTGAACAAATACCTTGAACATAACACCACTTTTGTCTGGTATTACTGCTCCTACAGTTTTTTCAGGATAAGCTGCAGATTTTCTTACACTCATTCCTTCATCTGACTGCATCCATCCCATAAACTTTTCAAATTTGCCCTCTTTTAATTCTGCAAGCACTAACATTTCTTTTTCCATATATTCCTCCTTTTTTTATTTATTATTTTAAATCAATCTAATGATTATTCAATTGTTTCAATGGTTGTTCCTGGAAAAGCATATCCAACTTGATATGTGAATAACATCTTCTGAAACTCTTGTATTTCAGACCATTGTGAACCAAGTTGTTGATGATTTGCAAATCCAGCAGGATTTTCATAAAATTCATTTAATACATAGAAAATATTACCAGTTGTCCCTTGTGATGGGTCACCAGCATTTTTCCACTCAGGACCTTTCATGATTGAATATGAGTTTAGTTTTTTTTCACCTGTTAATGGATGTGTTTCTTTCATCCATTTTGCATGTTTCATAAGCATTTCCTCAACTTTTGCTGCATCAGCCATAGGCACTTTAAGAGTTATTGAAAAACCATTTGCATTTGCATGACCATCAGCAAAAGAGTTTGTTGTGAACAGACTTAATATTAAAATTAAAAAAATTTTTTTCATTTATTTACATCCTTTTTTTTGTTTATCTAATCTGAGCAAACGCTCATTACTGTTGTATCTTGTTTATGGCCAGATTCCGCAATTACTTTAGCATTCTCTGGATTCTGCATAAATTTTTGCATAGTGTCTGCTGCTGGTGTTTCCATCACAATATGTACTTTATTTGGATTTTCTATTTCATTACCTACGTAAATAGTTTTAATACCTGCCGCTTCTCTTGGGCCAGAATGTTCATCAAACATTTTTTTCCAATGAGCCCAGTCTTTTACTTCAAAGTTACCAACCATTTTTACCATTTTATTCCCCCCAAACCCCAGCAAACGCATATGCTTTATCAAAAGTTTTAAACTCAATACTAGCCATATATACTCCTTTGTAAGTTTATAGTTATTTTGGTATTTTTGTTGCTCCAGTTTCTACTTCAATGATTTTACCGTCTTTAAATTTCCAACAACACATCAAAGCTTCTGTATTTCCATCTTGATAAGTAACATATGCATGATCAAAACCAATTTCATCATTCTCAAAAAGAATTCGGTATTTTGCAGGACTCATCATGCCTTTACTTACTGCTTCGACCATGCCTGCTTTACCCATGTGTACATATTCACCTTTTAGATGAGAAAACATTTTGTAGTCATCGTGCACCAGCTCACCAGCTGCTGCACCATCTTTTTCCATGATTGCTTTATTTAGTTTTTCTAATATTGACATATAGTCCTTATTTCTTCATCGCATTGAACATGCTAAGCGTATCATCAAAAGTCATCATGACTTTAGTTTTTCCTTCATCACTAGACTCAAAATAATGACCAAACATAGTATCCATATTGTCAGCAGTTGCATGAACTCTAACAAAAACTTTGTTACCTTCACTAATCATATCTAAAACTTTTAAATGAAAATTTGGCCATATAGCTGGAATTTTTGACATCGCAGCCATCATAGCTTGTTTACCTTTATGTACTCCAGAAAGTGGATGTACACCTTCTTTACCTGGAAATGTCCATACAATATTATCATCAATCATTTCATTAAAAAAAGTTTCCATATCGCCTTTACCAAATAGCTCATATGCTTTTTTAGTTTGTTCTTTTACGTCCATAGTTTCTCCTTAAATTAATTTTGTTATTAGAGTTTATTATAAGGAAGAAATGTAATGAATTTATTACAGTACTGCTATGCGTGATTATATCCAATGAGGATAGGGAAGACCTTTTTCTTTTAAAAAAGATTTATTAAACATCTTTGAGTTGTATTTATCAGATTTATCACAAAGTATTGTTACAATCGTCTTACCTGGACCTAAAAGTTTCCCTAATCTTATTGCTCCAGCAATGTTTACTCCACAACTAGTTCCTAAACTTAAACCTTCTTTTTCAATTAAATCGAATAGAACGGGTAACGACTCATGATCACTTATTGAAAATGCCCCATCAATGTTTGCTTTTGCAAAATTTGCTGTAACTCTACTAGATCCAATACCTTCAGTTATTGAACCACCTTCACTTTTTAATTCACCATTTTCAATGTAATTATAAAGAGATGAGCCAGTTGGATCTGATAAATATATTTTAATATCTTTATTCTTTTCTTTTAAAAAACTACTTACTCCAGCAATTGTGCCACCAGTTCCCGATGAACATACAAAACCATCAATTTTGCCGTCAGTTTGTTCCCATATTTCTGGCCCTGTTGTTTCATAATGACCTTTAGAATTTGCAGTATTATCAAATTGATTAGCCCAAACTACACCGTGATTGTTACTACTCTTCAACTCATCAGCCAATCTTCCTGCATATTTAACAAAGTTATTTTCATCTTTATAAGGTTTTGGTGGAACCAATCTTAAATCAGCTCCAATATTTCTTAATAAATCTTTTTTTTCTTGTGTTTGATTATCGTTCATTACGATAATAGTTTTATAACCAATAGAATTTCCTAATAGACATAACCCAATTCCCGTATTACCAGCAGTTCCTTCAACAATTGTTCCACCTTTTGAAATTAGTTTTTTTTCTTCAGCATCTCTTATAAGAGCTAAAGCTGCTCTATCTTTTACAGAGCCACCGGGATTAAGGTACTCTGCTTTTCCATAAATATTACAACCAGTAATTTCTGATGCGGCTTTTAATTTAAATAAAGGAGTATTTCCTATTGCTTCGACAAAATTATTTTGTAAAGTTTTCATACATCAAGCTTTGTATCACCACCTGGTGCAACACCATAGGGTTTAAATTCTTCAGATGCAGTTCCAACATTTTTTGCAGGAATACCAACCATTACTGCATTTTCTGGAACATCTTTTGTAACAACAGCGTTGGCTCCAATTTTTGCATTTTTACCAACAACAACTGGTCCAAGGATTTGTGCACCAGATCCTACAACTACATTTTCTTTTAATGTTGGGTGTCTCTTAACATTTCTTTGATTGTCTGAATTTATACTTGGAGCAATTCCTCCTAATGTTGCCATGTGATAGATGGTAACGTTATCTCCAATATCAGATGTTTCTCCAATAACTACTCCCATGCCATGATCTATAAAAAGATTTTTTCCAATTTTAGCATTTGGATGGATTTCTATGCCTGTTAAAAATCTTGAGAACTGAGAAATTATTCTTGCAACGAGATGAAATTTTGCAATTGAAAAAAAATTTGCAATTCTATGAAAAAATACAGCTTTAACACCAGGATAAGTTAGTATTAAACTCAACTTTGATCTTGCAGCAGGATCTCTTTTAATTATCGACTCTAAAAAATCATTCATGTTTATTTAAGATTAGTTATTAAAATTTAACTACTTGTTACAGCAGCAGTTTTCTGATGATGGTTTGCAATCACAATTTTTACAAACGCATCTGTCACAAGAACAGTTTTTACATTTACAGTGTGTATTATTGCATGCCATAAGAGTTATATAATTGTATATTTTTTAAAAACAATACTAATAATAACCCTGATTTTAGAGTTCTTTAAGTGTTAATCCCTTTAGATTTGCTGGTACTGCGATATCCATCATTTTTGGATTGGCAAGATTAAGATTATCCATTATTTCAGCATATTCTTCTTTTGAACTAACTTGTAATCGAGGATTATTACTTTTCTCAATACCAATTGTTGAATTTTTTTTCCCATTATAATCATGAGCAGGATAAACAAGTGTTTCTTCTGGAAGTTTTAAAAGTTTACCAAATAATGAGTCATAAGCCTCATGAGCACTACCATTTTGAAAGTCAGTTCTTCCAGTACCATTTATTAAAAGAGTATCGCCTGTAAAAACTCTATCATTCATTAAGTAACTATATGAACAATCTGTATGACCGGGAGTATAAATTGCTTTTAGCTCAATATTCTCGATATTTATATTTTCTTCATCTTTCAACTTTATATCAATTACCTCAGATTTAGAGTTTTCACCCATCATACGAACACAATTAGTTCTTTGATTAAGTTCATTTAAGCCAGTTACATGATCTGCATGAATATGAGTATCAATTACTTTTACAAGTTTTAATTCCAAACTTTCTAAAACTTTTATGTATTCATCAGTATGTTCAATTACTGGATCTATGATTAATGCCTCACGTCCTTTTCCACTCGAAATAATATAAGTGTAAGTAGAAGATTTAGTATCAAATAGTTGTTCGAAAATCATAATTATAAAATAAGTAAAATTTTATAAAATTGATACTAATTTTCAATAGCTTTATGATTAGGCTTGCTCCATTCTTTTCCTTTAAACATCACATTCCATTGTAACCAAGGAAATAGCTTTGATTTCATTTGCCAATATAAAGAACTAGGTTTTGTTGGGTCAAAAGGCAAACTTGGAGTTACTTTTCCACCATAACAAAATTCTGCTAACATTACTTTACCGTATGCAACTGTAAGAGGGCAGGCTCCATATCCATCATAAAGTCTATATGCTTCAGATGACTTATTGATATCTTTAATAATATTATGAGCAACTATTGGAGCTTGTTTTCTAACTGCTGCACCTGTTTTTGCATTAGGTGCATTCATTACATCACCTAAACTGTAAATATTTTCATATTTAGTATGTCTTAATGTTCCTTCTTTATGATCTACATCTACCCATCCACCAGCATCAGCTAATGGACTATTCTTAATAAAGTCTGGAGAAGTTTGAGGAGGCGTTACATGAATAAAATCAAATTTCTTTGTAACTTCTTTAGAATTTCCGTCTTTATCCGATTGTTTGAATACAGCCTCTTTGGCATCTCCATTTACTGAAATTAAATTATGTTGGAAGCTTCTTTTAATTCCATAAGAGTCACATATTTCATTTAATGGACCTTGAAAATGAGGTACACCAAAAATTACTGGCTTTGCACATAAAAATTCTAAATTACTATCTTTAAGAGCACCTTTTTTCTTTAAGTGATCAGCAGCTAAGTATGCTATTTTTTGAGGTGCTCCTGCGCACTTAATTGGCATTGGAGGTTCAGTGAATAATAAATTTCCTCCCTGTAAATTTTTTAAACATTCCCATGTATAAACTGCCATATCTGAACTATAATTAGTACAAACATTATTTTTTCCTAAAGTTTCTTTTAACCCAGCCACTCCATCAAAGTTAATTTTTAAACCAGGACAAACTACTAAATAATCATATGAATATTCACCACCTGACGTCTTGACTGAATTAGATTCAGGAGAAAAACTTTCAGCATATTCTTTAATCCAATTAACATAATTAGGCATTACAGATGACATTGGCTTTATTGTGTTGTTTACATCATAAGCACCTGCACCCACTAAAGTCCATGCAGCTTGATATAAAGATTTTTCAGAAGGTTCTATAATTGATATTGATAAGTCAGACTTTAAACTTTTAAGCCTTGTGGCAACTGATATACCAGCGCATCCGCCACCGATAATCAAAATATTTGAGTGATTAGAGTTATTCATATAAAAAATCTAACACTTATAATTTGCTTAAGATACACGTCTTATAAGTTGTTTTTTCAAAATTAAATATCGTTGATAAACCTAATCAATAATTTATAATGGTTCTAATTAATTAAAAGGAGAGTGAAGAATGTTAAAAATAAACAGTATGTGTCCTGATTTTCAATGCAAAACTACAGAGGGAGATATCTCTTTTCATGAATGGCTTGGAGATAGTTGGGGCGTATTATTTTCTCACCCAAAAGATTTTACACCAGTTTGTACTACAGAATTAGGTTCATTAGGACAAATGAAAGCTGAGTTTGATGCAAGAAATGTAAAAGTAATCGGACTAAGTGTAGATGGAGTTGAGGATCACAAAAAATGGTTAGAAGATATCAAAGATGTATCTGGAACGATGCCTGATTATCCTATTATCGCTGATGAAGATTTAAAAGTTGCAAAACTTTTCAATATGTTAGAAGCCGATGCAGGAACAACTTCAATGGGAAGAACAGCAGTTGATAATGAGACTGTTAGAACTATTTTTGTTGTAAGACCAGATAAAAGAATTGGTCTTTATTTAACTTACCCAATGGCTACAGGTAGAAATTTCCATGAAATTTTAAGAGCCATAGACTCAATGCAACTTACTGCAAAACATAGAGTTGCCACTCCAGCTAATTGGAAAAAAGGTGAAGATGTTGTAATTCTTCCTGCTGTAAAAGACGACGAGGCTAAAAAAATATATCCAGATGGATGGGAAACAGTTAAGCCTTATTTAAGAAAAGTTCCAGATCCTACAAAGTAATAAGGATTTCGGATTAATTTATTATCTCAGTTCTAGTTTGATAATTAGAGCTGAGATTAAATTAAAATCTTTTATATTTTTTCATAGAAATATTTGCCAACAGAAGGTTTGGATCAACAAATACTTTTGATTGTTTAATTTTCTTAAAAGATTTGTAAGCAAATATTGCAATTGGCAGCTCAGTACAGCCTAGAATAATTTTTTTACATTTAATTTTCATTAAGTA
>CABZNY010000004.1 GCA_902527265.1 uncultured Pelagibacteraceae bacterium
TGAACAATTCTACAGAGACAATAGAATTACACCTATTTATGAGGGAACAAATTCAGTTCAGGCTGCTGACTTAGTCTTCAGAAAATTAATTAACAAAAATGGTGATATTATTGAAAACTATCTAAACTTAGTTAAAGACGAGATTAAAATTACTGACAAAAAAGCCGAGCCTTTTGTAAAACAACTTAACTATCATCTTGATATTTTGTCAAAATTTACTGATTGGATGAAGGAAAAAATAAAAAATTCTCCAGAAGACGCAAGTGGAGCCTGTAATGATTATTTAAAAGTTCTTGGTTTAGTTGCAACCGGGCATGCTTGGTTAAAAGTTCTAGAAGTTTCCTTCAAAGAATATGAGAGTAATAAAGATTTTTATGAGGACAAAATCCAAACTGCTAACTTTTTCTTTAATAGAGTGCTTCCTAGGATAGAAAGTAGTTATATTACTGCAACAACTGGAAGTAATTATATTATAAATTACAAATTTAATTAGAATGAACCCTTATGAAACAAATTTGGATAAAAATGAAGCCAATTATGTTCCATTAACCCCTTTATCATTTCTAGAAAGAGCAAAAGATATTTATCCAAACTACGAAGCAGTAGTTTATGAAAGTAGGAAATACACTTGGAGTGAAGTTTACAAAAGATGTATTAAGTTTGCTAGTGCATTAGATAAATTAGGAATTAAAATAGGTGATACGGTATCTGTTTTGGCTTTTAACACACCTGAAATATTCGAAGCGCATTATTCAATACCTATGGTTGGAGCAGTTATTAATGCAATTAATACAAGACTAGATTCAAAAACAATTAGTTACATTTTAAATCACAGTGAAGCAAAGGCGCTAATTGTAGACAGACAATTTCATGATGTAGTAAAAAAAGCTTTAGAAGACGTTAAACAAGAAATAAAAATAATAGACATTGATGATAAAGACGCAAACTTAACCGACTCTAAAAATATTGGATCTTTGGAATATGAGGAATTTTTAAATTCTGGGGATGAAAATTTTAAATGGAAAATGCCAAAAGATGAGTGGCAAGCTATAGCATTAGGTTATACATCTGGAACAACTGGTAATCCAAAAGGAGTTGTTTATCATCATAGAGGATCATATTTAATGGCAACTGGAAGTGCAGTTGCATGGAACATGCCTAATCAGTTAAATTTTTTATACACAGTACCAATGTTTCATTGTAATGGCTGGTGCTATCCTTGGACAATGTCAATGATTCATGGTCGAGTAATTTGTCTGAGAAATATTGATGTAAAAAAGATATTTGAATTAATTGATAAATATGAAGTTACTCATTTTGGTGGAGCACCAATAGTTTTAAACATGTTAGCTAATGCACCTGAGGATCAGCAAAAGGAATTAAAAAGAAAGGTATATGTATTAACAGCAGGTGCTCCTCCTCCTAGTATAATTTTTGAAAAAATGCAAAAGTTAGGTTTTGAAGTAATGCATGTATATGGTCTTACAGAAACCTATGGTCATATTTTGCAGTGTGCATGGAATCAAGAATGGGATGAATTAGATCAAAATAACCAAAACGAAATAAGAGCAAGACAAGGTGTAAGATATCCCAATACAGAAGGCGTTATTGTAATGGACCCTGAAACCATGAAGCCTGTTCCTCATGATGGAAAAACAATGGGTGAAATTATGATTAGAGGAAATGTGGTGATGAAGGGTTATTTTAAAGATAAAGAAGCGACAGAAAAATCAATGGATGGAGGATGGTTTCATTCTGGCGACTTAGCTGTAACGCATCCAAGTGGTTACATAAAAATACAGGATCGATCAAAAGATATTATAATTTCAGGAGGGGAAAATATTTCATCTATCGAAATCGAAAATACAATTTCAAAACATCCTGCTGTATCACTAGCAGCTGTTGTAGCAAAACCAGATGAAAAATGGGGTGAAACACCTTGTGCTTTTGTTGAATTAATCGAAGGAAAATCAAGCTCAGAAGAGGAAATTATTAAATTTTGTCGAGAAACTCTTGCTGGATTTAAACTTCCCAAGAAGGTTGTGTTTGCTCCATTACCAAAGACATCCACTGGAAAGATTCAAAAGTTTGAACTGAGAAAACAAGCTAAAGAATTAAACTAATATAGTTTCTTTACAAAAATCAAATAAGATGGCAGTAATGCTCAAAAAAAATGAAAACTTTTTTAATAGCAAAATCAAGAAGGCTTAGAGGTACACCGTACACCTCTAGAATTGAAAAACAGGGTGTAACTGCTTATACTATATATAATCATATGTTGCTGCCAGCAGCATTTGGTTCTGTAGAAGATGCTTATCATCACTTAAAAGAGCATGTTCAGATTTGGGATGTTGCCGCTGAAAGACAAGTTGAAATTTCTGGTAAAGATTCAGCTAAATTAGTTCAATTGATGACTTGCAGAGATTTATCAAAATCTAAAGATGGAAGATGTTATTATTGCCCTATCATTGATGATAATGCAGGTTTAATTAATGATCCTGTAGTTCTAAGATTAAATGAAAATAGGTGGTGGGTCTCTTTAGCTGACTCAGATGTAATTCTATTTGCCAAAGGATTAGCGATTGGAAATAAATTTGATGTAAAGATTTCTGAACCTGATGTTGATATAATGGCAGTGCAAGGACCAAAATCATTTAAATTAATGGAAAAAGTTTTTGGAGAAAAAATTGTAAATTTAAAATTTTTTGGTTTTGATTATTTTGAATTTGGTGGAGATAAACATCTTATTGCAAAGTCTGGATGGTCTAAACAAGGTGGCTATGAAATTTATATGGAACACAACGAGTCAGGTTTAAAACTATATGATCATCTTTTTGAAATTGGTAAGGAATTCAATATTAGACCAGGTGGACCAAACCTTATCGAACGTATTGAGAGTGGTTTACTTTCCCATGGTAATGATATGGACAATGGAGATAATCCATACGAATGTGGTTTTGATAAGTATGTAAATATAGATAGTGATGTTGATTTTTTAGGTAAAGAAAAACTGAAAAAAATTAAAGCTGAAGGAATTAAAAAAAAACTTATGGGAGTAAAAATTGATGCCAAGGAAATAAGTGTTAATGGCTCAATGGATCTAGTAGATGAAGATAATAATGTAATTGGAGAATTGAGATCTGGTTGTTATAATCCAACTTTTAAACAAGTCATTGGGATTGCAATGATTAACAAACCACACTTTGAGACTTCGAAATCCTTTAAAATCAATATAAATGGCTCTGATTTTGATGGAAAAGTTTGTGATTTACCTTTCATTTAGTATAAAACTTTAAAATATCATGAATATAGCAATAGTAGGAGCGACAGGAAACGTAGGTCGAAAATTAATAGAAGTTTTGGAAAAAAAAAACTTTCCAATAACAGAGGCTTACTTAGTTGCGTCTTCAAATAGCGAAGGAAAAAAAATTGATTTTTTAGGAAAAGAGCATACTGTTAGTAATTTAGAACAATTTGATTTCTCAAAAGTAAAAATTGCTTTTTTTGCAGCTGGTTCTTCAATTGCTGAAAAATGGGCACCGATCGCAGCAGAAAAAACAATTGTAATAGATAATTCAAAATTCTTTAGAAAAGATCCAGAAATTCCTTTAATTGTTCCAGAGGTCAATTCCAAAGAATTACCTAAATTTAAAAATAAGAATATTATAGCAAATGCTAATTGTTCAGTAATACCAATAGTTGTAGCTCTCAAACCATTACATGATTTGTATAATGTAAAAAGAATAGTTGCATCAACTTATCAATCAGTGTCTGGTGCAGGCAAAGCTGGAATGGATGAACTTATATCCCAAACTAAAGAAGTGTTGGAAAATAAAGATGTTGAGTCAAAAAATTTTACTAAGCAGATAGCCTTTAATGCTATACCACATATTGATAGTTTTCTTGAAAATGGAAGCACAAAAGAAGAGCAAAAAAATCATGATGAGGTAAAAAAAATTTTAGATAGTAAAATTAATATAACATCTACTTGTGTAAGAATCCCTGTTCTTGTTTCTCACTCCATAAGTGTGAATGTTGAATTTAACAAAAAACATGACTTAGAAGAAATAAGAAATGTCTTATCATCATCACCAGGTTGCAAGGTAGTTGATGAGCAAAAAGATGGAGGATACATTACCCCTGTTGAAGCTGAAGATAAATTTGAAACATTTATATCAAGAATTCGTGAGGATTCTTCTCAACCAAATTCAATTAATTTGTGGGTTGTGTCTGATAACTTATTAAAAGGTGCTGCACTTAATGCAGTTGAAATTGCTGAGGCTTTAGTAGAAAAAGATTTTTATGGAAAATAAAAACCCAATATCGCCACATATACAAATTTATGACTGGCACATCTCTTCGTTAGTTTCGATATCACACAGAGTAACTGGTATAATAAACTTTATTACAGTAACTTTGATAGGTATTTGGATAGCATCTTTATTATTAGGAGAGGAAAATTATGTATTTACTAATTTTTTCTTGTCATCTTTAGTTGGTAAATTTGTTTGTTTGGGAATTATTTGGTCTTTTACATTTCAAATGCTTAGCGAAATAAGGCATTTGATCATGGATTTAGGATACGGATTTGAGCAAAAAACTACAAAAGTAACTGGATTAATAGTTCTGATTGGATCATTTCCTCTTACTGTTATAATTTTTCTTATAGGAAGGCATTTAATTTAATGGGATCTGTGACTAAGAAATGGCTTTTTCTAAAAGTAAGTTCTGCAATTTTGCTACCATTAATGCTTTGGTTTTCTATAAATTTGGCTTCTGTTTATGACAAAGGCTATAATGAATTACTTTTATTCATAACATCTCAACCATCTAAGTTCTTATTTAGTCTTTTTTTGATTTTTGCATATTTTTTCTCAGCTTTAAGCATTAGTGAGGTTTTTGAAGATTATATTGAGGACGAAAAAATCAAAAATGCCGCAAATAAATCATTAAATATCTTTGCTATAGTATTTCCATTAATAATAATTATCTTAGTATTTAATATATAGTTATGAGTGCGTACAAAATTATTGATCATGAATATGATGTAGTTGTTTTAGGTGCAGGTGGATCTGGACTTAGAGCAGCTGTTGGCCTAAGTGAGGCTGGTCTAAAAACGGCATGTGTATCTAAAGTATTTCCAACAAGAAGTCACACATCTGCAGCCCAAGGAGGTATTTCAGCAGCACTAGGAAATATGGGAGAAGATGACTGGAGATGGCACATGTATGACACAGTCAAAGGCGCTGATTGGTTAGGTGACCAGGATTCTATCGAATATTTATGTAAAGAAGCACCAGCTGCTGTTCTTGAATTAGAAAAGTATGGTGTTCCATTTAGTCGAACTGAGGAAGGAAAAATTTATCAAAGACCTTTTGGGGGTATGACAAAAAACTATGGAAATGAAACAGTTCAAAGAACATGTGCAGCAGCAGATAGAACTGGACATGCAATACTTCACACATTGTATGGACAAGCTTTAAAACATAATACCGAATTTTTTATTGAATACTTTGCGCTAGATCTAATAATGAAAGATGGAGCATGCAAAGGTATAATTGCTTGGAACCTCAATGATGGAACAATTCACAGATTTAAATCCCACACAACTATTATAGCAACAGGGGGTTATGGAAAAGTGTATTACTCAGCTACTTCAGCTCATACTTGCACTGGAGATGGTAATGCTATGGCACTAAGAGCTGGATTACCTTTACAAGATATGGAATTTGTACAATTTCATCCAACGGGAATATATGGTCATGGAACATTAATTTCCGAAGGTGTAAGAGGAGAAGGTGGTTATCTAGTAAATTCAAAAGGAGAAAGATTTATGGAGCGTTATGCTCCTAAAGCAAAAGATCTAGCATCTAGAGATGTTGTAAGTAGATCAATTGCAGTAGAAATTAATGAGGGTAGAGGTATTGGAAAAGAACAAGATCATGTTCATCTTCACATTGATCATTTGGATCCAAAAGTTATAGATGAGAGACTTCCAGGAATATCAGAGGCTTCAAAATTATTTGCAAATGTTGATGTAACTAAGGAACCTATACCAGTAGTACCTACAGTGCATTATAATATGGGTGGAATACCAACAAATTATAAAGCAGAGGTCCTTACATTAAATGGATCTGAGAAAACAGTACCTGGGTTAATGGCTATCGGAGAAGCAGCATGTGTTTCTGTCCATGGCGCAAATAGATTAGGTTCAAACTCACTAATAGATTTAGTAGTTTTTGGAAGAGCTGCAGCGAAAAGAGCAGCAGAGTTAGTAAAACCTGGAATGAAGCATGATGAAATTGATAAAAATGAAACGGATAGATGTTTAGATAGATTTGACAAATTAAGAAACTCAGAGGGTTCAAATCCAACATCTGAACTGAGACTTTCAATGCAAAAAACAATGCAATCAAAGTGCGCTGTATTTAGAACTGAGAAAACATTAAAGGAAGGAGTTGACGAAATTAGAAAACCTTATGATGGGATGGACTCTCTTTCTGTAAAAGATAAGTCATTAATCTTTAATACTGATTTAGTTGAAACACTAGAATTTGACAACTTAATAAGACAAGCAATAACTACAATGGACTCTGCGTATCATAGAAAAGAAAGCAGAGGAGCTCATGCAAGAGAAGATTTTCCAAAGAGAGATGATGAGAATTATATGCAACACACTCTGTCTTGGTGTAATGGTTCAAAAACTAAAATTAATTACAGACCTGTTCATAGATCAACACTTACAAATGATGTACAATATTTCCCTCCACAGGAAAGAGTATATTAATGGTTCAATTAAATTTACCTGCAAACTCAAAGGTAGAAAAAGGTCAATATTATAAAGATAAAACAGGTTCAAAAAACATTAGAAAAATAAATATTTATAGATGGGATCCATCTAAAAATGAAAATCCAAGACTTGATACCTATGAAGTTGATATGGATAATTGTTCATCTAAAGTCCTTGATGTTTTAAACAAAATAAAAAATGAAATAGATCCTTCTATAGCTTACAGAAGATCTTGTGCCCATGGAGTTTGTGGATCTTGTGCGATGAATATGAATGGAAAAAATGGTTTAGCATGTACGAAGTCCCATTCTGAACTGGATGGAGATATTGATATTTATCCTTTACCTCATCTAAAAGTCTTAAAAGATTTAATTGGTGATTTAAGCACATTATATAAACAATATGAGTCTGTTGAACCTTGGTTAAAAACCTCAAAAGTAAATGATAAAGAGAATATCCAATCTAAAAATGACAGAGCAAAATTAGATGGATTATATGAATGTATTATGTGTGCATGTTGTTCAACGTCTTGCCCAAGTTATTGGTGGAACGGTGAAAAATATTTAGGTCCAGCTGTATTACTTCAGGCTTATAGGTGGATAATTGATAGTAGAGATGAAGATAGAAAAGAAAGACTTAAAAAAGTAGCTGATGAACTTAAGCTTTATAGATGCCATACTATCTTGAATTGTACAAATGCTTGCCCAAAGGGCTTGAATCCTGCAAAAGCTATTGCAGAGATAAAGAAAATGCTTGCAACGGCCTAATTACTTAATTAAATAATTTCACTCATGAATATAATCAAACATTTCATTGGTGGAAAAGTAATAGATGGTACTTCACAAAGAAAAGGACAAGTTTTTAATCCTGCTACTGGAGAGCAAGAATCAGAAGTTGTTTTAGCTACTAAATCAGATTTAGATAAAACAGTTGAAATTGCTAAGAAAGCCTTTGAGACATGGTCACTTAAGCCTGCACTTCAAAGAGCTAGGATAATGTTTAAGTTTAAAGAACTTATAGAAAAAAATTTTGATGAATTAACAAAGTTAATTGTCTCTGAACATGGAAAAGTTTATGAGGATGCAAAAGGATCGTTAATAAGAGGATTGGAAGTTGTCGAGTTTGCATGTGGAATTCCTCATGTGCTTAAAGGTGAATTTTCTGAGAATGTTGGGACAAATGTTGATAGTTATTCCATGCGACAGCCTTTAGGTGTAGCTGCTGGAATAACACCTTTTAATTTTCCTGCAATGGTGCCAATGTGGATGTTTCCATTAGCTATAGCATGTGGAAATACTTTTATTCTTAAACCATCAGAAAAAGATCCTTCATGTCCGATGAGATTAGCAGAATTACTTCACGAAGCTGGTCTTCCTGCTGGAGTTTTTAATGTTGTCAACGGAGATAAAGAAGTTGTAGACGCTATACTTTCAAACAATGATATTAAAGCTGTAAGCTTTGTTGGATCAACACCTATAGCTAAATACATATATGAGAATGCTGCCAAAAATGAGAAAAGAGTTCAAGCATTAGGTGGAGCTAAAAATCATTTAGTGGTGATGCCCGATTGCGATTTAGAAGGAGCTGTAAATGGTCTAATGGGTGCTGCATATGGATCTGCAGGTGAAAGATGTATGGCTCAGTCTGTTGCTGTAGCAGTTGGTGATATTGGTGATGAGTTAGTATCTAGGTTAGTAAAAAAAGCTGAAGCATTAAAAATTGGTCCTGGTATGGATAAATCCTCAGAGATGGGTCCTCTTGTCACAAAACAACATTTAGAAAAAGTAAAAGGATATGTTGATTTAGGAGTAAAAGAGGGAGCTAAATTAGCTCTTGATGGTAGAGATCTAAAACTTCAAGGGTATGAAAATGGTTTTTATATAGGTGGATGTTTGTTTGATCATGTAACGACTGATATGAGAATTTATAAAGAAGAGATTTTTGGTCCTGTTCTATCAGTGGTAAGAGTAAAAACTTTTGAAGAAGCAACCAAAATGATAAATGAGCATGAGTATGGAAACGGTGTAAGTATTTATACTAGAGATGGTGATGCAGGAAGAACTTTTGCAAGTAAAATCCAAGTTGGAATGGTTGGAATAAATGTTCCAATACCAGTTCCTATGGCATTTCATAGTTTTGGTGGATGGAAAAGATCATTGTTTGGAGATAGCGGAATGCATGGCATGGAAGGAATTAAATTTTATACAAAATTGAAAACCATTACCTCTAGATGGCCTTCAGGCATAAGGTCAAATCCTGAATTTATTATGCCAACTATGGAATAAAATATGTCAAAAATTTCTTTAATAGGTGCTGGTCAAATAGGTGGGACTTTAGCTCATTTGATTGGCCTAAAAGAGCTTGTAAATGAGGTTGTTCTGTTTGATGTTGCTAGTGGAATTGCTAAAGGAAAAGCCTTAGATATTGCACAATCTTCGTCAGTTGATGGTTTTAACGTTAAATTTTCAGGAACAGATAATTATGAAGATATTAAAGATTCTGATGTAATTATCATAACTGCAGGAGTACCAAGAAAGCCAGGTATGAGTAGAGATGATTTACTTGGAATTAATTTAAAAATTATTAAGCAGGTTGCAGAAGGAATAAAAGTAAATGCACCTAACGCTTTCGTTATATGTATTACAAATCCATTAGATGTAATGGTAATGGCATTTCAAAAATATTCAGGACTTCCAGCAAATAAAGTAGTTGGGATGGCTGGTATTTTAGATAGTTCACGTTTTAAACTTTTTTTATCTGAGGAATTAAATGTACCTGTAAGAGAAATTGATGCAATGGTTATGGGTGGGCATGGAGATACAATGGTACCCCTTCCAAGATTTACCAAGGTCTCTGGAAAACCTTTAATGGATTTATTAAAAGATGGAAAAATTTCTGAAGAAAAATTAGAGAGTATTAATCAACGAACAAGAGATGGTGGTGCTGAGATTGTTAAATATTTGGAAAAGGGATCTGCATTTTATGCACCAGCGGCTTCCGGAGTAGAGATGGCAGAAGCATTTTTAAAAGATCAAAAAAAACTTTTACCATGTGCAGCACATCTACATGGAGAATATGGGATTAATAATGTTTATGCTGGTGTTCCAGTTATCATCGGAAAAGAAGGTGTTGAAAGGATTGATGAAATTGATCTTAATGAGAATGAAAAAACAGAATTTAATAATTCTGTGGAAGCAGTCATCAAATTGTGGGATGCAGCATCAAAAATAGATCCTGATTTGAATAAAGACTAAATGAATATTCACGAGCACCAAGCAAAACAAATTCTAAAAAAGTATGGAGCGAATGTGCCCGAGGGAGTATTTGCATTTAATGTATCCGATCTTTTGCAAAAAACTAAAGAATTGAAAACTGATAAGTATGTTCTTAAAGCTCAAATTCATGCTGGTGGAAGAGGTAAGGCTGGCGGAGTAAAAATTGTTGATAATTTAGAAAATTTAGAAAAAGAAGCAAATATTTTGCTTGGCAAAAACCTAATTACTCATCAAACAGGACCGTTAGGTAGAGAAGTAAAAAGACTATATGTTGAGGAGGTATCTAATATTAGTAAAGAATTTTATCTTTCTTGCCTAGTTGATAGAGTAAGTTCAAAAATTGCATTTATTTCAAGTGATCAAGGAGGAATGAACATTGAAGAAGTTGCCCAAAATACACCTGAAAAAATTTTAACAACTAAAGTCGATTTTAACCAAGAAATTTCCGAGATTGATTGTAAGAAAATTATTAAGGTTTTTGAATTAGACGATAATTCTGGTTCAGAAGCTATAAGCTTAATAAAAGCAATTTATAAATTGTTCATAGAAAATGATGCAAATTTAGTAGAAATTAACCCACTTATTTTAACGAAAGAAAATAAAGTAGTTTGTCTTGATGCAAAAATGACATTTGATGAAAATGCATTATTTAAACATCCTGAGATACAAGAATTAAGAGACTATAATGAGGAAGAAGCCACAGAAATTGAAGCAAGCAAACATGACTTGGCATATATAAAATTAGATGGAAGTATAGGATGTATGGTAAACGGTGCAGGATTAGCAATGGCTACAATGGATATCATAAAGCTTTATGGTGAAGAGCCTGCAAATTTTTTAGATGTAGGAGGTGGAGCATCAAAAGAAAAAGTTTCTGCTGCATTCAAAATTATTTTATCAGATAAAAATGTTAAAGGAATATTGATAAATATTTTTGGTGGAATTATGAGATGTGATGTACTTGCGCAAGGTGTTGTAGATGCAGCAAAAGAAATTAAAATTGAAGTTCCGTTAGTAGTAAGATTAGCAGGAACAAACTTTGAAGAAGGAAAAAAGATATTAGAGAATTCTGGTTTAAAAATTATATCTGCAAATGACTTATCAGATGCTGCAAAAAAAGTTGTAGAGGCAATAAAATAATGTCAGTATTAATTGATAAAAATACAAAAGTAATTTGCCAAGGTTTTACAGGATCCCATGGTACTTTTCACTCTGAACAATCTATTAAATATGGAACAAACTTAGTTGGGGGCGTAACACCAAAAAAAGGTGGACAAATTCACTTAGAAAGACCAGTGTTTAACACAGTTAAAGAAGCAAAAGATGCTACTGGAGCGGATGCAACAATGATATATGTACCTGCAAAGTTTGCTTCATCAGCCATCATAGAAGCTATAGATGCATCTATTGAATTAATTGTTTGTATAAGCGAAGGAATACCAATTCTAGATATGTTAAAAGTAAAAAAAAAATTACAAAATTCTAAATCCAGATTAATTGGTCCAAACTGTCCAGGAATAATTACACCTAATGAATGTAAAATTGGAATAATGCCAGGCAATATTCATAAAAAAGGTTCAGTTGGAATTGTATCAAGATCAGGAACACTTACCTATGAGGCAGTTGCTCAAACAACTGAGAACAATCTTGGTCAATCAACATGTATAGGAATTGGTGGTGATCCAATTAATGGAACTAATTTCATTGATTGCCTTGATTTATTTTTAAATGACGATCAAACCGAGTCTATTTTAATGATTGGAGAAATAGGTGGAACTGCTGAAGAAGAAGCAGCAGAATTTGTAAAAAATCACAAAATAAAAAAACCAATTGTTGGATTTATAGCTGGAGTAACTGCTCCACCAGGAAGAAGAATGGGACATGCTGGTGCTATTATTTCAGGCGGCAAAGGAAATGCTGAAGAAAAGATAAAAAAAATGCAAGATTGCGGTATTACTGTTGCTAATTCTCCCTCTGATATTGGAAAAACGCTACTAAATAAATTGTCTAATTGATAACATTTTGTTTGTATAATATTTAAAGAATTAATATGTCAGCTTCCAAAAATCTTGAGTACAAAAAAACTTCATTTTTAAATAAATCAAATAATGCATTTATTGAGCAAATGTATGTAAAGTTTATAAATAAAGATCCTAGTTTGCCAAAAGGTTGGAAAGAATATTTTCTTGATATAAGTGAAGATTTAGACTCTGTTGTTAGAGAAATAAAGGGTCCCTCTTGGAGTCCAAAAAAAGTAAAAATTAAAGAAAATATAGAATTTAAAAAAGAAGATTCCACTCTAAAAGTTAATCAAGCTGATGTAATAGATGGAAATAGTAATTCAATAAGAGCTGTTTCACTTATTAGATCTTATAGACAAAGAGGACATCTACTTTCTAAACTAGATCCACTAGAAATAAGAGAAAGTGAATATTTAGATGAATTGCACCCTGAAAATTATGGTTTTAGTAAAAAAGATTATGATAAGCAAATATATTTAGATGGTGTTTTAAATAAAGAGTATTCAAACATAAGAGAAATTTTATCCATACTTAGAAAAACTTATTGTGGATCAGTTGGTTATGAATATATGCATATATCAAATCCAACAGAGAGAAAATGGTTTAGGGACAGAGTAGAAAAAGATGAAAATGCATTAAAATTTACAGAAAATGGTAAAAATGCAATTTTGAATAAATTAATTCAAGCTGAGGGATTTGAGAAATTTTTACATACAAAATATGTTGGTTCCAAAAGATTTGGTCTAGATGGAGGTGAAAGCTTAATTCCAGGTTTGGAGCAAATTATAAAAATTGGAGGCCAATCCAAGATTAAAGAGGTTAAAATTGGAATGTCTCACAGAGGAAGACTAAATGTTTTAGCTAACGTCTTACAAAAATCATACAAAAGAATATTTAATGAATTTGCAGGTGAAATAAACAATACAGACGAGGATAGTGCTGGGGATGTGAAATATCATTTGGGAGCTTCATCTGACAGAGAATTTGATGGAAATTCTGTACATGTGAGTTTAACAGATAATCCTTCGCACTTGGAAGCAGTTAATCCAGTTGTGCTAGGTCAGACTAGAGCAAAACAATTTTTTCATAAAGATACTGAAAGAAATAAAGTAATTCCAATTTTAATTCATGGAGATGCTGCTTTTGCTGGACAAGGTATTGTTGCCGAATGTTTTGCAATGTCGGGTTTACCAGGACACAATACAGGTGGAACTATTCATATAATTGTGAATAATCAAATTGGATTTACCACAAGCCCTAGGTTTGCAAGATCTTCCCCTCACCCATCAGATATTGCTAAAATGGTTGATGCACCTATCATCCATGTCAATGGAGATGACCCAGAAGCCGTTGTTTATGCCTCAAGAATTGCAACCGAATTTAGATTAAAGTTCAATCGAGATGTAGTAATTGACTTAGTTTGTTATAGACGATTTGGACACAATGAGGGAGATGAGCCATCATTCACTCAACCATTGATGTATAAAAAAATTAGATCGCATCAATCAACAGCGAATATATATGGATCTAAACTTATTAATGAAAATTTAATATCTAAAGAGGGTTTAAATGATCAAATTAAAAAATTTAAAGATCTTTTAGATGATCAATTTAAAACAGCTAAAGATTATAATCCTAAAATTGAATGGTTTGAAGGAGCATGGTCTAGCTATAAACCTAAAAAAGGGAAAGATAAAAGAGGAATTACTGGAGCAGATGAAAAAATACTTAAAAATATTTCAGATAAAATAAATGTTGTTCCATCTGAAATAAGTATTCACAAAACTATTAGCAAAATTTTGCAAAGTAGAAAAAAATCTGTAGACGATGGTTTAAATATTGACTGGTCTACTGCTGAATCATTAGCTTTTGGTTCATTATTAGACGAAGGTTTTCCAGTTCGATTTGTAGGACAAGATTCTGGCAGAGGAACATTCAGTCAGAGACATTCAGTTTTAAGAGACCAAACAAATAATTCTAGATATATTCCATTAAATAATATTTCAAAAAATCAAAAAAAATTTGAAATAGTTGATAGTTTTTTGTCAGAACTTGCAGTTTTAGGATTTGAATATGGATATAGTTTAGTAGAACCAAATACTCTTACTCTTTGGGAAGCTCAATTTGGTGATTTCGCAAATGGTGCACAAGTTATAATTGATCAATTTATTGCATCTGGTGAAAGAAAATGGCAAAGAGCATCAGGTTTAGTAATGTTATTACCTCATGGTTATGAAGGTCAAGGGCCAGAACATTCATCAGCTAGACTTGAAAGATTTTTACAAATGTGTGCAAATGATAATCTTCAAGTTATGAATTGTACAACTCCAGCAAATTATTTTCACGCTTTACGTAGACAAATACATCGTGATTTTAGAAAACCACTTGTAATCATGACACCTAAATCTTTGTTAAGAAATAAGTTTTGTGTATCAACCATTGATGATTTTAGTAAGCAAACATCATTTCACCGAATAATGTGGGATCATGCATTAAGTGATCAATCTAAAAATTTTATTAAATTAAAAAAATCTAGTGAAATAAAAAAAGTTATAATTTGTTCAGGAAAAGTATACTTCGATCTTTTAAATGCCAGAGAAAAATTAAAAAGAGATGATGTGGTAATGTTTAGAATAGAGCAACTTTATCCTTTTCCAGCAAAGAGTTTGGTAAAAGAACTTAAACCATATGCTAAAAATGCTAATTTTTATTGGTGTCAGGAAGAGCCAAAAAATATGGGCGCATGGTTTTCAGTGAGAGATTATATACAATGGACATTGGATACCATTAAAGCTAAAAATAATGAAGTTTCTTATATTGGAAGAAGTCCTGATGCATCACCAGCCACTGGATATGCTAAAAGGCATCAACTTGAGCAACAAGAAATTATAAATGAAGTATTTAATCAATGAGTGAAAAAATTTTAGTGCCTACTTTAGGTGAAAGTATAACAGAAGCAACAGTTTCTAAATGGTTGAAAAAAGAAGGTGAAACAGTTGAGGCGGATGAAGCAATAGTTGAACTGGAAACTGATAAAGTAAATTTAGAAGTTCCGTCACCTATTAGTGGGACATTATCAGAAATTAGTTTTAAAGATGGGGATACAGTTGAAGTTGGAGCTGTATTAGGCTCAATTTCTGAAGGGAATGTTGATATTAAAAATGTACCCGAAAGCAAAAAACAACTTGAGGATAATGAAGAGAAAGAATTTAAAGATCAGAAAAGCAATGTAATTAATTTAGATATAGAAAAAAAACCTCAAACTAAGTTAGAAGAACCATTAGTATTAACTGAAGATCGTTCAATGGAGCTATTAGAGGAAGAGCCTTTACTTTTAACTGAGGAAGTAGAAACAGAGGAAACCCCACAACAACCAATTATTCTTTCACCTGCAGTTAGAAAAATGGTTGCAGAAAAAAATATCAACTTAGATAATGTAAAGGGAACAGGCAAAGCAGGAAGAATTTTAAAAGGTGATCTAATTACAATGATGGGAGCCAACCCACAACCCAACCAGAGAAGAATTCAATACGGTGAAGAAGAAAGAATTAAAATGACTCGTTTAAGGCAAACGATTGCAAAAAGATTAAAACAAGCTCAAGACAATGCAGCAATGTTAACTACTTTTAACGAGGTAGATATGTCTGGGATTATGGCAATGAGAAAAGATAACCAAGAAGATTTCAAAAGCAGATACGGAATAAAGCTAGGTCTAATGTCATTTTTTGTTAAAGCTTGTGTCGTTGGACTAAAATTATTTCCAGCAATTAACGCTGAGATTGAAGATCAAGACATAATTTATAAGAATTATTATAATATTAGTTTCGCTGTTGGAACTGAAAAAGGTTTAGTAGTTCCAGTGCTTAGAAATGCAGATGAGATGTCATTTGCTGAAATAGAAAAAGAAATAAAAAAATTATCTGAAAAAGCAAACACAGGTAGTTTAACAATTGAGGACTTACAAGGAGGCACGTTTACAATTAGCAATGGAGGTGTATATGGTTCCATGCTTTCAACACCAATATTAAACCCTCCTCAATCAGGTGTATTAGGTATGCATAATATTGTTGAAAGACCTGTAAATGATAATGGTGAGATAAAAATAAAACCAATAATGTACTTGGCCTTGTCATATGATCATAGAATTATTGATGGAAAGGAATCCGTGTCGTTCTTAAAAACTGTTAAAGAAAATTTAGAAGACCCTAGAAGATTATTTTTAAATATCTAATGGCTGAAAAATTTGATGTTACTGTAATTGGAGGAGGACCTGCAGGATATGTATGTGCAATTAGATTATCTCAATTAGGCTTAAAAACTGCATGTATAGAGTCCAGAGGATCTTTGGGAGGCACTTGCCTTAATATAGGGTGTATTCCTTCTAAAAGTCTTTTAAATATGTCAGAAAGTTTTCATAGAGCTAAAAACTTCTCAAATATTGGTATTGAAACTGGAGAAATTAAGCTAAATCTTGAAAAAATGATGAATAATAAAGACAGCTCGGTTGCAACACTTACAAAAGGAGTGGAGTTCTTATTTAAAAAAAATAAAGTCACTTACATTAAAGGGGTTGGATCTTTTAATGAAAAAAACGAAATTTTAGTCAAAAATGATAAATCAGAGATAAAAATTAAAACTGATAAAACCATTATAAGTACTGGATCAGAACCCCTATCACTTCCAGGAATAGATTTTGACGAAAAAAAAATTCTTTCATCAACAGGAGCTCTTAATATTTCAAAACTTCCAAAAAAAATGGTTGTTGTTGGGGGTGGATATATTGGCTTAGAGATGGGTTCTGTATGGTCAAGACTAGGAACTGAGGTTCATGTTATAGAATATTTAGACCACATAACTCCAGGGCTTGATAAAGAAATTTCAAATGAATTTATGAAAATATTAAAAAAACAGAACATTAAATTTGAGTTAAATACTAAAGTTGAAAAAATTTCTAAAAATGACCAAGGAGTAATAATAGAAACCTCTAATAAAGACGCAAAAAATAAAATTGAAGCTGATGTAGTTTTAATTTCTGTTGGAAGAAAACCTTACACCGATAAATTAAATTTAAAAAAAATTGGAGTAAATCTCGATAAAAAAGGAAAAATTACAGTTAATAAAAATTTTGAGACTAATGTTAAAAATGTTTATGCAATAGGAGATGTCATAAATGGACCAATGTTAGCTCATAAAGCTGAGGAGGAAGGAATAGCAGTAGCAGAGTTAATTGCTGGACAGTCTGGTCATGTAAATTATGATATTATACCTGGAGTAATTTATACTTCACCCGAGGTAGCCTATGTTGGTAAAAATGAGGAAGAATTAAAAGAAAAAAAAGTAAACTTCAAAGTAGGTAAATTTCCATTTATGGCAAACTCAAGAGCTAAAGCAATAAATGAGCCAGAGGGATTCGTTAAAATATTAGCTGAAAGTACAACAGACAGAGTGTTGGGAGTACATATAATCGGACCTCATGCTGGAGAAATGATTGCAGAAATGTCCGTAGCAATGGAATTTGGCGCTAGTTCCGAAGATATTGCAAGAACATGTCATGCTCATCCTACTTTTTCAGAAGCGATAAAAGAAGCTGCTTTATCTGTAGATAAAAGACAAATTCACTCTTAATATATTTCATAATTTATTTATGAAATATCCTGTCCTAATACCTAATATATTTAATTTCCCTTTTACATATGAAAGTGACTTGGATCTTAAAGTTGGAGATTATGTTTATGTTCCCTTTGGAAAATCAAAAATAACAGGCGTTGTATGGAATGAATTTGAAAAAAAAAATAAAAAAAATTTCCAGATAAAAAAAATTCTTAAAAAAATAGAAATTGAACCACTTAAAAAAGAAATTATTACTTTTTTGAATTGGTTTTCGGAATACAACTTAGTGCCAAAAGGAATGTGTTTAAAATTACATTTACTTAGTGGAGAAGCAATCACTAATTATGAAGATGAAAATTATCTACCCTATAATAAACAAAAGTTTGTAAATAATTTTACCCTGTCTTCAGATCAAAGAGAAATATTTGAGGAAATTTCAAAAAAAAATAATAAATTTAGAGTCCATCTTTTACAAGGGACTACAGGTTCAGGAAAAACAATTGTTTATTTTAATCATATAAAACAATTGTTAGAAAAAGGGCATCAAGCAATGATTCTAATACCTGAAATTGGTTTAACCGCAGAATTTGAAAATAAATTTGAAGAATTTTTTGGTTTCAGTGCTGCAGTGTGGCACTCTGGAATAACACCTAAAAAAAAGAAAATAATTTGGAGTGGAGCATCATCAGGAAAAATTAATGTAATTATTGGTGCTCGTTCCTCATTATTTTTACCATTTAAAAATCTTGGAATTATAATTGTAGACGAAGAGCACGATCAATCATTCAAACAAGATGAAGGAGTAATTTATAATGCAAGAGACATGGCAATTGCCAGAGCTAATTTTGAAAATATCCCTATCAATCTTGTTACTGCTGTACCCTCAATAGAAACATATGCAAATATTAAGAAAAAAAAATATTCTGTATCACGTTTAACTAAAAGATATAAAGATGCAAATTTACCTTCATATGAAATAATAGACTTAAATAAAAATAAGTTAGATAAACAATCATGGATTGCCAATGAAACCTTGGAGAAGGTAAATAATCACTTAAAAAAAAATGACCAAGTATTATTTTTTATTAATAGAAGGGGTTTTGCTCCATATGCTCTTTGTAAAAGATGTTTAAATGTTTACTCCTGTCCAAATTGTTCAATAAATTTAGTATATCACAAACATAAAAATAAATTACTTTGTCATTATTGTGGTTTTCAAGCTCAGTTAAGTAGAAATTGTAAGAAAGGTGAGGTATGTGATTTTGTTTTTAGTGGCCCAGGTGTTGAGAGAATTTCTGAAGAGGTTAAACTTAAATTCCCAAATAAAAAAATATCAATTTTTTCAAGTGATACCATGAATAAAAAATCTTCTAAAAAAAAATTAGAAGATATAGTTAAAGGAAAAATTGATATACTTATTGGAACACAATTAATTTCTAAAGGTTTTCATTTTCCAAAATTAAACTGCATTGTTATTTTAGATATTGATCTTAATTCAAATGGACACGATTTAAGAACTGCAGAAAAAAACTTACAACTCTATCACCAATTATCTGGACGGGCTGGAAGAACTGGTAAACCAGCTAAAGTATATTTTCAAACATATAACTCAAACCAAAGTATTATAAATCAAATAACAAATCCTGATCCTTTTATTTTTTTAGAAAATGAATTGAAATTAAGAGAGAAAAATAATCTACCACCTTTTGAAAGATTTATTTCATTAATACTTACCTCTTCAAATGAAAGAAGTTTAGAAAAAGAGTCAATGGATATAAAAAATATTTTATCAGAATCCTTAAACGAAAAAATTTTGGGACCTGTTAATGCACCTATATATCGAGTTAGACGAAAGTATAGGCAGAGACTTTTGATAAGATCTAAAAAGGGTTCTAATATTCAAAAAAGATTGAGTGAAGTCTTAATTACGTACAAATTACCTAAAGAAATAAAACTAACAGTTGATGTTGACCCAATAACCTTCAATTAATGGTCAAATTTTGCACTATTTAGTCAATCTGTTACTTGAAGACACTAAACTCATATGCTACTTAATCCCAAAAAATCTTCTAAAACAAAGAGTTAAAATTGAGCAAAAATAACAGTTTTTCAGCAACTACAGCAAGTAGATATTCTTTAGCGCTATATGAACTGGCTAATGAAAATAATTCAATTGATGAGGTTGAAGAACAATCAATATCTTTGTTAAAATTAATAGATGAAAGTAAAGATTTCAGTTCATTAATAAAAGATCCTACTAACTCAGTAAATGAACTTCAGGATGTAATTAACAAAATTGCAGAAAATTATAAATTAAACTCTTTAATATCAAAATTTATAGGTTTTCTAATATCTAAAAGAAGATTTTTTTATATAAAAACAATTCTTCAAGATTTTGTTGATACTTGCTCAAAAAAAAGAGGAGAAGTAAAAGCTGAACTAATTTCCTCTAAAGAATTATCAGGAGAACAAGTAATTAAAATCAAAGACGAATTGTCTCAAAATTTTAACGCAAAAATAAAATTAGACTATAAATATGATAAAAGTTTAATTGGAGGTTTAGTAATACAAGTTGGCAGTATTATGGTAGATACCTCTATTAAAAATAAATTACAACAAATCGAAAATACAATGATAGAGGCTTAAATGGAAATAAATCCTTCAGAAGTAACAAAAATATTAAAAGAACAAATTAAAAAGTTTGGAGATAAAGCTGAGGTTACAGAGGTTGGTCAAGTTTTATCAGTAGGAGATGGTATAGCAAGAATTTATGGATTAGATAATGTTCAAGCTGGAGAAATGGTAGAATTTTCTGATGGCTCTAAAGGAATGGCATTAAATCTTGAGAGTGAAAATGTAGGTGTAGTGATTTTTGGTGATGATAAAGCAGTTAAAGAAGGTGATACTGTAAAAAGAACTGGTGCGATTGTTGACACACCAGTTGGAAAAGAATTGCTTGGTAGAGTAGTTGATGGTTTAGGAAACCCAATTGACGGAAAAGGTGCGTTAGATAAAAGTTTAAAAAGAAGTAGGGTTGAAGTTAAAGCTCCTGGTATAATTCCACGTAAATCTGTAAGTGAACCGATGCAGACTGGACTTAAATCAATTGATAGTTTAGTTCCAATTGGAAGAGGACAAAGAGAATTAATTATTGGTGATAGACAAACAGGTAAAACAGCAGTTGCGATCGATGCAATAATTAACCAAAAAAAAATTAATGAGTCTGGAGACGAAAAGAAAAAATTATATTGTATTTACGTAGCCGTAGGACAAAAGAGATCCACAGTTAGACAAATTGAAAAAACATTAGAGGAAGCTGGTGCAATGGAGTACACAACAATAGTAGCAGCAACAGCATCAGATGCAGCACCTTTGCAATTTTTAGCCCCATACACTGGATGTACTATGGGTGAGTATTTTAGAGATAATGGAATGCATGCTTTAATAATATATGACGATTTATCAAAACAAGCTGTTGCTTACAGACAAATGTCTCTATTGTTAAGAAGACCTCCTGGAAGAGAAGCGTATCCTGGTGATGTCTTTTATCTACACAGTAGATTACTTGAAAGAGCAGCAAAATTAGGTGATGAACATGGTGGAGGCTCTTTAACAGCTCTTCCAATCATTGAGACTCAAGGAGGTGACGTTTCTGCATTTATACCAACAAATGTGATCTCAATTACTGATGGACAAATTTTCCTTGAAACTGAACTTTTTAACCAAGGTATCAGACCAGCAATTAATGTTGGTTTATCTGTATCAAGAGTTGGATCGTCTGCTCAGACAAAGGCCATGAAAAAAGTTTCAGGATCGATGAAGTTAGAATTGGCCCAATATAGAGAAATGGCTGCATTTGCTCAGTTTGGTTCAGACCTTGATGCATCTACTCAAAAATTACTTAACAGAGGTTCAAAATTAACTGAACTATTAAAACAAAATCAATATTCACCAATGACAGTTGCAGAACAAGTCATTTCTGTATTTTGTGGAGTTAGAGGACATCTTGATGATATTGAACAAAAGGATATTGCAAGTTTCGAGAATAAAATTATTGAAAAATGCAAAGCTGAAAAGCCAGATATAATTGAGTCAATCACTGCTTCAGGAAAACTTGAGGATGATAAAGAGAAAGAATTGAATGAAATTATTTTACAACTTAAGAAAGATTTTAACGCATAAAAAATAATGGCTAGTTTAGACGATCTAAAAAAAAGAATATCAAGTGTTAAGTCTACGCAAAAGATTACAAAGGCAATGAAAATGGTTGCAGCTGCAAAACTAAGAAGAGCACAAGAAAATGCTGAGAAAGGAAGACCTTACTCTGATAAAATGAATAATATTATTTTAAATTTATCAAATGGTATCTCAGATATTGAAAATGCTCCAAAACTTTTATCTGGGACTGGGGAAGACAAAGTGCATTTATGTGTTGTAATGACATCAGATAGAGGTCTTTGTGGAGGTTTTAATACAAATATTATTAAAAAAGCTAAACTATATTTTCAAAAAATTTTGGATGAGGGAAAAACCTTAAAAATTATTACAGTGGGAACCAAAGGTTATGACCAACTTAAACGTCTTTATGGTGATAAGATTATTGAGAGAATTTCTTTTAAAGAATCAAAAAATATAAATTATTTTGACGCTGATAAAGTTGGAAAGATAGTAATTGAAAAATTTGAAAAAAAGGAATTTGATGTATGTGCAATTTTTTATAACCAATTTAAAAATGTGATTACTCAAATACCTCAAGAACAACAAATTATTCCTTTAAATACATCTGAAAAGGAGGAAAATTCATCAGAGGATAACTATGAATTTGAACCCGAAGAAGATGAAATATTGAGCAACTTATTACCAAAAAATATTTCAACTCAGATTTTTAAAGCGATGTTAGAGAATTCAGCTAGCGAGCAAGGTTCAAGAATGAGTGCAATGGATAATGCAACCAGAAACGCAGGTGAAATGGTTGACAAACTTACTATTGAGTATAATAGAAGTCGTCAGGCAGCAATTACTAAAGAGTTAATAGAAATAATTTCAGGAGCAGAAAGTTTATAATTATGAGAAAAGGACAAATAACACAGATTATTGGGGCGGTAGTAGACGTAAAATTTGATGGAGAACTACCAGAAATTTTAACTGCACTAGAGTGCGATAATGGTGGAAATAGATTAGTTTTGGAAGTTGCACAACACTTAGGAGAGTCAAGTGTTAGAACAATTGCAATGGATGCAACAGAGGGTCTTAAAAGAGGAGACGAGGTAACAGACACAGCTGCTCCAATTAAAGTTCCAGTAGGTCCCGAGACTCTCGGAAGAATTATAAATGTAATAGGTGAGCCTATAGATGAAAGAGGAGAAGTAAAAAGTTCAGATAACTGGCCAATTCACAGAGCTGCACCAGAATTTAATGATCAATCAACAGAAACTGAAATACTTGTCACAGGAATAAAGGTTATTGATCTTTTAGCACCCTATGCAAAAGGTGGTAAAATTGGTTTATTTGGTGGAGCTGGAGTTGGTAAGACTGTTTTAATTATGGAATTGATTAACAACGTTGCAAAAGCTCACGGTGGATTTTCAGTTTTTGCAGGAGTAGGAGAAAGAACTAGAGAGGGAAATGACCTTTACCATGAAATGATAGACTCAGGTGTTATTAAAACTGATGGGGAAGGTTCTAAAGCAGCATTAGTATATGGACAAATGAATGAACCTCCAGGTGCAAGAGCGCGAGTTGCTTTAACCGGATTAACTGTTGCTGAGTATTTTAGAGATCAGGAAGGTCAAGATGTGCTATTCTTCGTTGATAACATATTTAGGTTTACACAGGCAGGATCTGAGGTCTCTGCATTGCTTGGTAGAATACCTTCAGCTGTTGGATATCAACCAACATTAGCAACTGATATGGGTAACTTACAGGAAAGAATTACAACAACGAATAAAGGTTCAATTACATCTGTTCAGGCAATTTATGTTCCTGCAGACGACTTAACTGACCCTGCACCTGCAACTTCATTTGCTCACTTAGATGCAACAACGGTACTTTCTAGACAGATTGCTGAAATTGGAATTTACCCAGCAGTAGATCCATTAGACTCAACGTCTAGAATTTTAGATCCTAGAATAGTTGGTGACGAACATTATAGAGTTGCTAGAGAAGTACAAAAAGTTCTGCAAACTTATAAATCTTTACAAGATATTATAGCAATTTTAGGTATGGATGAATTATCAGAAGAGGATAAATTAGTTGTTGCTAGAGCTAGAAAAATACAAAGATTTCTATCTCAACCTTTCTTTGTAGCTGAAGTATTTACTGGATCGCCAGGTAAGCTTGTAGATTTAGAATCAACAATAAAAGGTTTTGATGCTATTTGTAAAGGTGAATATGATCACTTACCAGAAGCTGCATTTTATATGGTTGGCACTATTGAAGAAGCTATTCAAAAAGCTGAGAGTTTGGCTAACGAAGCTGCTGCATAATGAGCGAAGAATATTCTGTAGAAATAGTAAACCCTGAAAAATCATTTTTATCAAAAAATGATGTCACCGAGGTAGTTGTCCCTGCATTTGAAGGTGAGATAGGGATTTTAAAAGACCATATCTCTATTATTTCTTTTTTAAAACCAGGAATAATTAAAATATTTTCAAAGTCTGGCGAGGAAAGTTTTTATATAAATGATGGAATAATTGAATTTAAAGATAATAATCTTTCTATACTTACTAGTCTTATTTTAAATTTAAAAGACATTGATAAAGAAAAAATTTCAGAAATTCAGAAATCTGCTGAGGAAGAACTTAACAAGTCTGATATAAATGATCAGGAAAAATATTTGCTTGATCAAAAACTTGAAGTATTAAAATCAATTAACTAAAATTTTTTTTATTTCTTCTTGAACTTTTTCGTATACATGTAGTTTAAATTCTACCACAAGTTCAGTAATTTTATCTGGATCTACCCATTTCCATTCAAGAAATTCTGGATGTTTTGTATTAATATTAATTTCTTTTTCATCACCATTAAATCTCATTATATACCATTGTTGTTTTTGACCTTTAAATTTACCTTTCCAAATTATTCCTAGTAATTCATTTGGTAAATGGTAGGTAAGTAAGCCATCAATTTTTTTAATTAAACTTACTGATTTAATACTAGTTTCTTCTTTTAATTCTCTAATTGCAGCCTCATAAAAGTCTTCACCTTTATCAACCCCACCTTGTGGCATTTGCCAAAAGTTTTTTTTATTATCTATTCTTTTTGCAACAAAAATTTTATTTTCTTTATTTAAAACAACTATCCCAACACCACTTCTAAGTGGTAAATTTTTATATTTCTCTTTCATTTTAGCCGTTTAAAAGCTCTAGAGCAAATTGAAGTTGATTGTCTGTATCAGTATTAAACCTAAAGTCATCAGATCCTTCAGCTACCTCAATATCAGGCGAGACACCTATTTCTGATATAGATTTTCCTGATGGAAGATAATATTTAGATACAGTCAATCTTATTGCACCTTTATTTTTTAGTGGAATGATTGATTGCACAGAACCTTTACCATAGCTATTTTCTCCAATTATTATTGCTCTTTTGTGATCCTTTAGCGCCCCTGCTACAATTTCAGATGCAGATGCTGAACCATAATTTATTAGGACCACAATTGTATCTCCATCTAATATATCACCTTTTCTTGCAAAGAATTTTCTACTTTCATATTTTCTTTTACTTTTTGTTGAAACAATTTCTCCACTATCTATAAAAAAATCTGTAATTTTAATTGCCTGAGAAAGTAGTCCACCAGGATTATTTCTTAAATCTAAAATATAATTTTTAACATTTTCATTTTTTTTAAACTCTTTAATTTTGTCTCTAATTTGACCACTACTGTTTTCATTAAAAGAAGTAAGTCTTAAATAACCAGTTTGATTACCTAATATCTCAGATTTTACTGATGAAACTTTAATTTTTTCTCTAGTAATATTAAAAACTAATGCCTTTCGTTCGCCCCTTCTTCTAACTGTTATTTCAATATCTGATCCAACAGGACCCCTCATTATGTCAACTGCTTCACTTAAAGATTTACCTTGAACCTGAATATCATTAATTCTTACTATATAATCACCAGCTTTAACACCTGCTTCAGCCGCAGGTGAGTCGTCCATTGGTGTTATTACTTTTATTACTCCAGCTTCCATGCTCACTTCAATTCCTAGTCCTCCAAATTCTCCACTCGTTTCTGTTTGCATACTTTGATAAGAGTCTGGTGACATATAAGCAGAATAAGGATCTAAGGATTGAAGAACACCATTGATTGCAGCATCCATTGCATCACTTTGGTTTACCTCATCAACAAATTCTTTATTAATTTTATCTAAGACTTCTGAAAAAACATCTATTTTTTTATAAATATCATTCTCTTCTGATACGGCAACAATACTAGTTACAAAAAAATAAATAAATAATGATAAAAAATATGTTTTAAGTTTTTTCATCATATAATTACTTTTTCTTTAGGAATTAATTCAGACCATATTTTTTCTAATTCATAAAATTTTCTTTTTTCAGGATTGAAAATATGAATAATAAGATCAATTCCATCTACAAGTTTCCAATCACTACTTTCTCTTCCTTCAATTTTACAATTGCTTACACCATTTTTTTTTAAGTATTCATATACTTGTTCTGATAAAGCTTGGATATGTCTTGAAGATGTTCCGCTAGCGATTATCATTTGATCAGCTATTGACGATTTTCCATCTAAATCTATTGAAACAATATCTAAGGCTTTATTTGCATCTAAAAGATTGACTACATCTTTGTGAAGAGAAGAGATTTTGTCCATTAATTACTAAAAGAGTATCAAATTTTTCTTAATTTAGAAGATGAAATATTGACCTTATTAAATTTAATAAATTTTAAGCTTTTCTTACTATATTTTTTAAAGCTTCTAGAACTTAATGATTTTGCCTTATATCTGTCTCTATCAAATACTAGAATGTTGCAAATAGATGAAATTAAATCAGAATTCTTCCATTTGTGAAAATTAATCAAACTATCTGCTCCCATTATAAAATAAATATCAGTTTCTTTATTATTTTTTTTTATATACTTTATCAGGTCAATTGTTCTATTTGATTTAATTTTATCCTCAAAATATTTAACTTTTATAAATAGATTTTTTTGAGCAATTTTTTTTGCAAAATTAATTCTTTTATTTAAACTTAAACTACTTTTTCCTTTAAATGGATTTTTTTTGGTTACCGCCCAAATAATTTTATCAATATCAAATCTTTTTTTTGCCTCTTTAGAGATACTTAAATGTCCTTTATGTGCTGGATCAAAAGTGCCTCCAAGAATACCAATTTTTTTTTTATTTCCTTGTTTGTCCAGATCCATATATCTCATATTTGTAACTAACTAGCTGGTTTAGTCCAACAGGACCTCTTGGTGGAAGTTTATTTGTTGAAATTCCAACCTCACCTCCAAAACCAAATTCTCCTCCATCAGCATACTGTGTTGAAGAATTGTGAATAGCGATCGAACTTTTAACATTTTTTATAAAAAATTTTGCAGAAATTTTATTGTTTGTAATTATCGCATCAGTATGCATTGTTCCATATTTATTAATATGGTTTACTGCATCATTAATATTGTTTACTAATTTTACAGATATTTTTGCAGATAAATGTTCCTTCGACCATGTTTTATTATTTGCTAATTTTGAATTCCCATTAAACAATTTAGAAATTTTTCTATCAGCATAAATATAACAACCTCTTTCAGTGAGTTCATTTAATATCTCATTTACATTTTTTGATTTATTTTTATGTATTAAAAGTGTCTCGGTAGCTCCACAAATACTAGTATTACGTAATTTAGCATTGATTAATATTTTTTTTGCCATTGAAAGATTTGCATCTTTATCAATATAAGTGTGACACATACCTTCAAGGTGTCCAATTACAGGAACAGAGGATAAATCTTGAACTTTTTTTACAAGACTTTTTCCACCTCTTGGAATAATAACATCTATATATTCTGACATTTTTGACAGCATGTAGTCGACCAGTTTTCTATTTTTATTCTCTATAAACTGAACAAAATTTTTATTTATTTTGTATTTTTCTAATGATTTTCTAAAAAGATTAGCTAAAATTTTATTACTAAAGTAAGACTCTGATCCTCCTCTTAATATTACGCAGTTCCCAGATTTAAAACAAAGTGTAGATACATCCGAAGTTACATTTGGTCTACTTTCATAAATTACACCAATAATACCAATCGGAATTGATACTTTCTTTATTTTTAAACCGTTTGGTCTTTTCCAGGTTTCTAGATCAACATCTACTGGATCCTTAAATTTTGCAATAGTTTCAATTGATTTAATAATTGAGCTTATTTTGTCATTATTAAGAGCAAGTCTTTTAATTAAATTTTCTTTGAGTTTTTTAGATTTGGCTATTTTTATATCTTTTGTGTTTTCGACTAAAATTTTATTTTGGTTTTTTTTAATAAGTTGAATGTAATAATTTAATACCTTATTTTTTTTTTTATTACTTATTTTGTTTTGAAAAGCAATTTTCGCATTTGTACCAATTTTTTCTAAGTTTTTACTCATTTGATTAACACCATATCATCTTTATGAATAACTTCTGATTTTGAAATATATCCTAAAATATCATTTATTTTATTAGAGTGCTTACCTTTAATTTTCAAAATTTCTTCTGAAGAGAAACTGCTTAATCCTCTAGCAAATTCGGTCATATTATTGTTTAGGATTTTGATATGATCACCTTTGCTAAAACTACCTTGAACATCCTTAATCCCTGCGGCTAGTAAACTTTTCCCATTATTCAAAGCTGACAATGCACCTTCATCAATAACTATTTTTCCCTTTGGAGAAACCGAGCTTATAATCCACTTTTTTCTCGCATCTAATTTTGAAATTTTTGGTAAAAACCAAGTACATATATTTTTAGTTAAAATTTTTTGAATTGGTCTATTTATTAAGCCATTAGCAATCGCCATATGGCACCCTGAGTATTGACAAATTTTAGCAGCATCAATCTTCGTTTTCATTCCACCAGATCCAAATTCTCCAGTTTTATTTGTTGCTAACTTTTCTATATTTTGATCAACATTTTTAATTTCACGAATTAATTTAGCTTTTTTATCTAATTTTGGATCTTTAGAGTAAAGACCATTTACGTCAGATAATAAAATTAAACAATCTGCACTTGATATTTGTGCAACCCTAGAAGCTAGTCTATCGTTATCTCCATACTTAATTTCAGAAGTAGCTATACTATCATTTTCATTTACTACTGGAATAAAACCAAGACTAAACAAATTCTCAAAAGTCCTTTTTGCATTAATAGCTCTTCTTCTTTTTTCCGTATCTTCAAGAGTCAACAAAATTTGAGAAAGATTGATTTTTGACTTATTAAAAGTTTTTTTAAAAAGATTCATTAACTCAATTTGGCCAATTGAAGCTACTGCTTGACTTTTATCAAGTTTCAATTTTTTTCTACTTAATTTTAATTTTTTACATCCTAAAGCAATTGCTCCTGAACTAACCAAAATTATATTTTTTTTTAATTTTTGTAGATGTTGAATATCTTTTGCAAATTCTGACAACCATTTTTCTCTGATAATTTTTTTGTCATTAATCAATAAAGATGATCCAATTTTTATAACGACAGTCTTTGAGTCTTTAAGATACATAATTAAGCAATGTTGATTTAATATCAGATACTGATTTTTTATCGAGTGTTGATGTTATAAAAGCGGATTTCTTGATAATTTTTTCAAAATCTTTTATTTTTTCTTTTATTTCATTCTCATCAATTAGGTCTATTTTGTTAAACACTATTATTTCCTGCTTTTTTAATAACTCTGAACTATATTTACCCATTTCATCCCTCACTTGAAGATATGAGTTAATTAAATCATTTCCTGATACATCAATTAGATGCAAAAGCGCTTTGCATCTTTCAATATGTTTTAAAAATTTTATGCCTAATCCTGTTCCTTGATGTGCTCCTTCAATTAATCCTGGAATATCTGCTAAAGTTATCTCTTTATCGTCATACATTGCGACACCTAGATTTGGATTTAAAGTTGTAAATTTATAATTTGCAATTTTAGGAGTGGCACTTGTTAATGATGCTAATAAGCTAGATTTTCCTGCATTCGGTAATCCAATGATACCAATATCGGCAATTGTCTTAAGTTGTAAATAAATCCAGAATTCTTCTCCAAATGTACCTTTTGTAAATTTCTTTGGAGCTCTATTAGTTGATGACTTAAACCTTGTGTTACCAAATCCTCCTTTACCACCTATAGCGGCAACAAATTTTTCATTTTCCTCCTTGAAATCAAAAATCAGGGTTTTATTGTCTTCCTCAAATACTTGTGTTCCAACCGGTACTTTTAAATATAAATCTTCTCCTCCTCTTCCTGTTTTATTTTTACCACTTCCATCTCTACCTCTCTCAGCTTTAAAATGCTGTTGATATCTAAAATCAATTAGTGTGTTTAAATTTCTCTCTGAAACAAGAATAATAGAACCACCTTTCCCTCCATCGCCTCCATCAGGTCCTCCAAATTCTATAAATTTTTCTCTTCTAAAACTAGGAGAACCAGATCCACCATCTCCAGCTTTTATAAATATCTTAACTTGATCTAAAAATTTCATGATTTTACAGAATTAATTAGCTGTCTACTAATTAGGCTTTACTGATACGTAAGTTCTGTCTGATTTGCTTTTTTTAAAAACAACTTTTCCTTTGACAACAGAAAAAATTGAATGGTCTTTACCCATTCCAACATTTTCTCCAGGAAAAATTTTAGTGCCTCTTTGTCTTACAATAATATTTCCAGGTATTACTAATTCACCACCATATTTTTTTACACCTAGTCTACGGCCTGCACTATCTCTTCCGTTTCTCGATGATCCACCAGCTTTTTTTGTTGCCATAAATTACCTATTTATTTTGAAGCCTCAATTTTATCTTCTTTAGCTTCTTTAACTACAACTTCCTTTTTTTTCATCTTTTCAGCCTCTGATAAAACTTTACCATCTTTTGAAAAAATTTTGTTAATTCTTATTAGTGAATACTGTTGTCTGTGCCCGTTTTTACGTCTTGAATTTTTTCTTCTTCTTTTTTTAAAAATAAGAACAGTTCTCTCTTTGCCATTTTTTAATAATTCAGCTTCAACTTTTGCACCATCCACAGTTGGTGTACCTAATTCAATACTTTTATCATCTCCATAAGCTAAAATTTCTTTAAATTCTACTTTAGAGGCTGGATTTGATTCAGCTAATTTTTCTACTTTTATTATTTCACCAGCTGAGACTTTGTACTGTTTTCCACCTGTTTGTATTACTGCGTATGACATTAACGATCCTAAATTTTAATTATCAGCAATATAGTCAGGGCCTTATTTTAGTCAAGATGAATAAGTTAGAAATTATCCTTTAAATCTCTCAATTTTGAAAAGTTTTTAACGTTTTTTGATCTTAAAAAAATATTTGTTTGTAGTTCTTCTTCAAGAGTAGAGGGTATAGTTGGTATTCCTTTTGCTAATTTATTTTTTACTGTCTCAATTTTTGAAATTAGTCTTTTGTTATCTGAATCATACTTTAAACAAAAATCCGAATTTTTTAATGTATATTCATGTCCACAATAAATTTCTGTATATAAAGGTAAACTCTTTATTAACTGTAAGGAATTAAACATTTCTTCATGAGTGCCCTCGAATACTCTTCCACAACCTAATGAAAACAATGTATCTCCAGAAAATAATGCATTCTCTTTGAAAAAATAAAAACATACATGACCTAAAGTATGTCCTGGAATATGAAAAACTTTTGCTTCAAATATACCAGTTTTCCAAATTTCATTATTTTTTACTAATATATCTATTTCAGGTATTCTGTGTTTGTCCTGATCAAAACCGATAACTTTGGCATTATATAATTTTTTAAGCTCTTTATTACCTCCAACATGATCATAATGATGGTGGGTGTTCATTATAAATTTTAATTTTAAGTCGAGACTTTCAATTTTATTTATTACAGGCTCTGCTTCGCTTGGATCTATCACAACAGCAGATCTATTAATTTCATCAATTAACAAATATGAAAAATTATCCTCTAAACATTTTATTATTTCTATTTTCATATTATTTCTCTAGTAAAAAAATACCTAACTCAGATATTAGGTTTTTAAATTTCAAATTTGAAGATGTAATTTTTGAAGTTTTTTGTCCATTTAAAGAAATGGTTTTAAAAATATTGATCCCTTTATTATGACAAAAATTATAAAAGTCTTGAATTGTACACATATGTAAATTTGGAGTATTATACCATTCATAAGGCAAATTCTTAGTAATTGGCATTTCTCCTTTAAAAAGTAAATCTAATCTAACTTTCCAATGTCCAAAATTTGGAATGGTTACAATAACTTTCTTGCCAACTCTTAATAAATCTTTAATTACATTCTCTGGACTCATGAAAGCTTGTAATGTTTGACTTAGAATCACATAATCAAAAGATAAATCTGGAAATTGTTTTAAGTCATGCTCTGCATTACCTTCAACTACAGCTAGTCCATTTGATAAACATTTTTTGACTTTTTCTTTGGAAATTTCAAGTCCTCTGGCATCTACCACTTTATTTTTTAATAAATATTCCATCAAAATTCCGTCACCACATCCAACGTCTAGGACTCTTGATTTTTCATCAATTAATTCTGATATAACTTTAAATTCTTCTTTCATTTATATTTAAATAAGTAGTGTTTAAGTAGTTTTTAATAGTGCTTAAAAAATCTGGGACATCTAATAAAAATGAGTCATGACCTTTGTCAGTTTTAATTTCCACAAAACCAACATCAGCTCCAATGGCATTTAGTGCTATTACAATGTCCTTATTTTCAGAGGTTGGATACAACCAATCCGAAGTAAATGAAATAATAAAAAATTTTGTCTTACTTTCTTTAAAGGCTTTAGAAAGATTTCCACCATATTGTTTAGTCAAATCGAAGTAGTCCATCGCTCTGGTAATATATAAGTAACTATTTGCATCAAATCTATCCACAAATACAGAGCCTTGATATCTTAAATAACTCTCAATTTGAAAGTCAGCATCAAATCCAAATTTTAAATCAGATCTTTCTTGAAGATTTCGTCCAAATTTTTCTTGCAACCCTTTCTTTGATAAATACGTAATATGTGCTGCCATTCTAGCTACAGCTAAACCTTTGTCTGGATTATTTGTTTGTCCATCATATAAACCATCTTTCCAATTTATATCTGACATGATTGCTTGTCTTCCAAGTTCATTGAAAGCAATATTTTGGGCTGAGTGACTAGCAGTACAAGCAATTGGTAAAGCAACTTTAGCTTTATTTGGAAAATTTGAGACAAATTGTAATACTTGCATACCACCCATAGAACCACCAGCTACTGCAAATAATTTTTCTATCTTGAAGTGATCCAAAAGATTATATTGGGCATTAACCATATCGTTTATTGTAATAACTGGAAAATTTGTTCCGATAGGTTTGTTAGTCGAAGGATCAATAGTTCCTGGTCCATATGATCCCATACATCCGCCAATTACATTTGCACAAATTACGAAAAATTTATCAGTATCAAATGCCTTTCCTGGGCCAACTGCATAATTCCACCAACCCTCTTTATTTGTCACAGGGTTTATGCCTGAAGCAAACTGATCTCCAGTCAAAGCATGAAAAACCAAAATGGCATTATCTTTTTTCTCATTAAGATTTCCATAAGTCTCATAAGCTAATGGAAAATTTGATATTTCTTTTCCACAATCAAGTTTAAGAGGTTGTTTAATTGTTATACTTTTCATTTTACCAAAATTACCCATAATATTTTTGCTGAAATGAATTGTGAGAAAAAAAACTTATTTAGCAGGTTTTTTATAGCGCTCGCAATTCAGTTAAATCAGCGCAGAAACGTTTTATAAGATAGCTTTTTGGATGTCAATTTTTTTTGAATTATTGATTGTATTATCTAATTATCTGACTATCTATTAATAAAAATTAGCATCATGAATACCCCAACATTTAGGAAAATAACCCTACAAGCTTATAAACCAGGAAGATCTTTTTTAAGTAAAAAAAAAAAAATAATTAAATTATCAGCAAATGAGTCCGCCTTAGGTATGAGCAATAATGCTAAAAAGGTAATAAAAAAATTTAATGATAATATCTCAAAATATCCAGACGGAAAATTTAGAGATTTAACTTCTATAATTTCAAAAAAATATAACTGTAATCAAAACCAAATAATTTGTGGATCTGGATCCGATGAAATTATTCAAATGATATGCCAACTATTTTTAAATAAAGGGGATCAGGTAATTGTACCAGAGTTTAGTTTTTTAATGTACAGAATTTATGCGCAAATAGTGGGAGCAAAGGTTGTATTTTCCAAAGAAAAAAATTTTAAAGTATCAAATAATGAAATTTTAAAAAAAGTATCAAATAAGACCAAAATTGTATTTTTAGCTAATCCTAATAATCCTACAGGTACATATATTTCTAAAAAACAGTTATTAGAATTAAGGAAGCGTTTAAATAAAAAAATTTTACTTGTTGTTGATGATGCTTATTTTGAATACATGCTTAACAAAGATTACAAATCAGGTTTAGAGATTTTTAAAAATAAAAGTAATGTATTTATATTGAGAACTTTTTCTAAAATTTATGGACTCGCTTCTTTAAGAGTTGGATGGGGATATGGAAGTAAAAAAATAGTAGAAGCTCTGTATAAAATCAAACCACCATTTAATGTTAATAAAATAGCCCAGGTATGTGCTATTGAATCTTTAAAAGATCAAAGTTTTATAAAAAAGTCTGTAAAACATAATTTAGATTGGGCAAAAAAAATACAAAAGACATTGAATTTATATAATATTAAGACAAACGATATTGGGCCAAATTTTTTTCTTTTAAATTTTAAGAATTGTAAACTTTCTGCTAACTTTGTAGAAAAAAAACTTGAAGCTTCAGGAATAATTTTAAGAGAGATGAATTCATATGGAATTAAAAATTGCCTGAGACTTACTATAGGAAATAATTACGAAAATAAACTATTACTTGATAAACTGAAAAATATTTTCAAAAATGTTTAAAAAAATTTTAATTATTGGTTGTGGACTTATAGGGTCTTCAATATTGAGAGGCTCTATAACTAAAAAAATATCCAAACATTATTTTGTTTTCGAAAAATCAAAAAAAAATATTCGAAAAATAAAAAAAATTGATAATAAAATAAGAATTCTTAAAAGATTGGATGATAAATTATCTGATGTAGATCTTGTAGTGTTATCAACCCCAATGAGTGAATATGAGAAAATTATTTCTAATTTAAACAAGTATTTGAATAAAAATTGCTTAATTACTGATGTGGGCTCAACTAAAGAAAATATATTAAAACTTAAAAATAAAAAACTATCAAAATCTCTTGATTGGATAACTAGTCACCCAATATCAGGTTCAGAAGTAAGTGGACCTGAGCATGGAACTAAAAATCTTTTTGTAAATAAATGGTGTGTTGTAATAAGTGATAAAAATAAAATAAAACAAAGCAAATTATTGAAATTTTGGAAAAAATTAGGTTCAAATGTAATTATTATGGATGCAAAAATTCATGATAAAATTTTTTCAATAACAAGTCATTTGCCTCATTTAATTGCTTATAACCTAATTAAAACTGCACAAGACTTTCAAAAAAAACAAAATAAGGATGTCATAAAGTTTAGTGCTGGAGGATTAAGAGATTTTTCAAGAATAGCTGCATCCAATGAAATAATGTGGAGAGATATATTTTTCAATAATAAAAGAAATATAGTCAGTGCAATAAACTTATTTATTAATAATTTAAATTCATTTAAAAAAAATATAGAAAATTTAGATGATAGAACATTAAGAAAAAAATTAATTAATTCAAAAAAGGTAAGGCAACAGATATTAAGTTTAAAACAAGATATAGCAAAACCAGATTTTGGAAGAGATCAAGATTAAATTGATATAACCTTTGCTATTTTTAAATTTGCAGTTTTCTTAATTAATTTAATGGTCTGATAAATCGGCATGATTAATACCTTCTTTCTTGGTCCATATGCATGAATTAAATTCTTTGAATTTAAACAAATTGCGACATGTCCCTTCCAAAAAATAATATCTCCTTTTTTGAATTTTTTTTTTTTAATTGATCCATTTTTAATTTTTACTTGGTCAATTGTATCTCTGGGAAAAAATTTATTATTAAATTTATAAAATATTTGTAATAAAGCTGAGCAGTCAATACCATCAAAACTTTTCCCACCCCACTTATATTTGCAATTTAAAAAAAGTTTAAATATTTTTGTAAAATCTTTATTTTGTTTTTTAATAGTTTCTAATTCATTAAAGCTAATCCATTTGTTTTTTTCAAACATTACAAAATTATTATTTTTATTTAAAATTTCAATTTCTGATGAAAAAGGAAGGTATTTTTTTGTACCAAATTTACTTTTAGGTTTTGAATAAATTTTAGATTTTAGTACAATAACTTTATACGTCTTATCTAATCTTTTTTTAAACTTTCCAACTTTTATAAAACCTACATAATGATCAAAGTCAGTTTTGATCTTTAAAAAATTTTTATTTTTTTTGATTACTTTAAATTTTTCACCGTATAATAATTGAGTGCTTATATTAGAGTTTTTTGATGCAAACTCATATACGTTCAAGTATGAATTACTGCAAAAAAAGCTATTTTGCACCGATTTTTACTTTATTCCTTATAAACCAAAGACAAATAAGTGATGGTATCACCATAACAGTTGTTATTACAAAAAAAGTACCCCAGTCTCCATTTAACCAATCTACCAACGCTCCTGACGATGAAGCAAGCGTTGTTCTTCCAGCTGTCCCAATTGATGCCAATAATGCATATTGAGTAGCTGTATAGGTTCTATCCACTAACAATGATATAAAGGCAACAAATGCAACAGTAGCGAATGCTGCAGTTATGTCATCTGCAATTACAGCTATTGCAAATAAAAGTTCAGATTTACCTGTCCAAGCTAAAACTGCAAAAATAAGATTTGTTAGAGCCATTAAACCACCGGCAAAAAACATTGTTTTAATGGTTCCAGCTCGCATTGCCATTATTCCACCAAGTAAAGTGAAAACTACAGTAGTAATCCATCCTAATCCTTTAGAATAAATAGCTATTTGACCCTTAGAAAAACCAATTTCCTTGTAAAAAACAATCGACATCCGACCTAAAAATGCTTCTCCGATCTTGAATAAAAATACAAAACCTAAAATTCCTAGTGCAATTGCTAATCCATTTTTTTTGAAAAAACTAATTATTGGTCCACCAATCGTTCCTGTAATATAAGCAACAAAATTTGTTAAAATATTGTTGGATCCAAGCTTATCTCTAATTATTTGATCTGTTGCTTTTTGATTATTTACTCTATTAAAATCAATTGTTTCGTGAACAAACATCAAACCTATATTCATCAAAATAATCAAAATTCCTAAAACTAAAAAAGTAGCCTGCCAATAATCTGCTACGCCCATGTTTTCAAAAAATTCTGCAGTAAATAATGCTACAACACCTCCTAATTTATACCCTGTCCACCATCCAACAACTGCCATAGCAGCTCCAGCGGCCATAGATTTTCCTTCATTTGAATTAATCTGTTCAATTCTTAGTGCATCAACAGTAATATCTTGAGTAGCAGAGGCAATAGCAATTACTAATCCAATACTAATTAAAAGTGCTAGGTTTTGAGTAGGATTAATAAAACTCCAAACTATCAAGCTTAGTAAAATAATTATTTGCATTAATACAATCCATCCACGTCTATGTCCTAACTTTTTTGTTAAAAATGGAATTTGTACTCTGTCAATTAATGGAGCCCATAAATAATTAAAGGCATACACTCCAAATATTAATCCTGCCCAACCAATTGTTGATCTACTTAATCCCTCTTCCTTAAGCCAAAGACTTAAGCTACTTGCAATTAATACCCATGGAAAACCACTTATTGCTCCTAGAAGCAATATTCTTAACATCCTTATATCTTTATAAACTAATAATGAGTCAACCCAGCTTTGTTTTGTTTCAGACATTAATATTTTCTCCAAAATGATGGAATAAACAATACTAATACAGCAAACAACTCTAATCTACCTAAAATCATCGCTAAGCTTAAAATCCATTTTGAAAAATCAGATAAATTAGCAAAGTTACCATTTGGACCAATTATATCACCTAAACCAGGCCCTACATTTGATATTGATGTTGCAGCAGCAGATATTGAAGTTGTTAAATCTAAACCGCTTGTTGATAAAAGAGCAGTTATAATAAAAAAAATTACAATATATAAAAATATAAAGGAAATAATTGATGCTAAAAATTTTTCATCAATATTATTATTTTCATATTTTATTTTAAATATACCTCTTGGATAAATTATTTTTTTTAGCTGAACAGAGATAAATTGGAATAAAATTTGTACTCTAAATATTTTAATCCCACACGCTGTAGATCCTGCACATCCACCAATGAACATAAGAATAAGAAAATAAATTAATGGGAATTGACCCCAATCACTAAAGTTTTGAGTTACATAACCAGTTCCAGTTAAAATTGATATTACATTAAATGCAACCGACCTTATGCTGATATCAAAAAAACTTTGATTTTTTGTGAGTAGATATAGATACATTAAAAGAATTGAAAAAAGAACAATCTTTATAAAAGTTTTAATTTGTGTATCTTTAAAAAATATTTTTTTGTCACCATTTAAGTATTTAACGTATGCAATAAATGGAATACTTCCTAAAATAATAAATACTATTGATGTTAATTCTATCAAAGAATTATCAAAGTAACCAATAGACTCATTATAATTTGAGAAACCTCCTGTCGCTATTGTTGTCATTGAGTGAACTATACTATCAAAAAAGTTCATCCCAAATATTTTATAAAATAAAGCACATATAAAAGTTAATCCTGAATATACTAAGATCAATCTTAGAGCTATTTCTTTTGATCTAGGTAAAATTTTTTCTGGAGTATCACTTGTAGATATAATAAACAATTGCATTCCACCAATGTTCATGAGTGGCATTAAAGTAATTGCCATAACGATGATACCAATTCCACCTAACCACTGAAGCATTCCCCTCCATAGCAATATACTTTTAGGAATTTCATTTAAATTGGTGATTATAGTTGATCCGGTTGTAGTAATACCTGACATACTCTCAAAAAAAGCATCAGTTACGCTCAATTCTATCTCAGAAAATATGAAAGGAAGTGAGCCAAAAACAGCGATACTCAGCCATGATAAAGCCGTTAATAGAAAAGCTTGAGGCAAACTAATTTTTTTATCATGATCTAAATTACTGAGTAAAAAAAGAATTCCAAAAATAATCGTTACGATTCCAGAACTTATGAAACCAGAGTCAAGTTCATCATAAAAAAACTGCGTTAAAATTGGCGCAATCATCGATAAACCCAAAATAATTTGCAAAACTCCAAGGGTGAAGAAAACTGTTTTATAATTGGACATTTTGATTGGACATTATTTTATGGTAAATAAATTTCAACTCTATAAGAATTATTTAAAACGTTATTTTATAGGCTATTTGATTAAAAGTGATCGATAAAACCAACATAGATAAAACAAACGCTTGGCCCTTTGTTGAGGCTAAAAAGCTTCTAAGAGATAGAAAAAAAAATATTGAAAATAAAGGAAAAATTATTCTACAAACAGGATATGGCCCTAGTGGTTTACCCCACATTGGTACTTTTGGTGAAGTAGCAAGAACTTCGATGATTGTTAATGCTCTAAATCATTTAACAGATCTCCCTAAAGAAATAATTACATTTTCCGACGATATGGATGGACTAAGAAAAGTGCCAGAAAATATACCTAATTCTGAAAAACTAGAACAAAATCTTCATAAACCTTTAACCCAAGTTCCAGACCCTTTTGGGAAATTTAATAGTTTTGGAGAGCACAACAATGAAATGTTAAAAAACTTTTTAAATAAATTTAATTTTAAATATAATTTTAAAAGTTCAACAATTTTATATAAATCTGGTTTTTTTAATGACACATTAAAATTAATTTTAGAAAATTATGAAGGGATAATGAATATTATTCTACCTACTCTTGGTGAAGAAAGACAAAAAACATATTCTCCATTTTTACCAATATGTCCAGATACTGGCGTTGTATTAGAGATACCAGTTTCAGAACTAGACACTAAAAGTTCAAAGATAATTTTTGATAATAATGGAAAAAAATTAGAACAAAGTATTTTAGATGGTAATTGCAAATTACAATGGAAAGTAGATTGGGCTATGAGATGGTATGCTCTAGATATTGATTTTGAAATGTATGGCAAGGATTTGATAGAGAGTGCGATTTTATCAACAAAAATCATAAAGTTGTTAGGAAAGTCAAACCCATCTGGGTTTGCATATGAGTTATTTTTAGATGAAAAAGGTGAAAAAATATCTAAGTCAAAAGGAAATGGTATTACCATCGATCAATGGTTAGAATATGCATCACCTGAGAGTCTTTCACTGTACATGTACCAGAATCCAAAAAGAGCAAAAAAACTTTATAGAGAAGTAGTCCCAAAGGCTGTAGATGAATATCTTGATTTTATTGAAAAAAGTAAAACTCAAAATGAACTTCAAAAACTAATGAATCCTGTTTGGCATGTTCACAATGCAAAAATTCCAAGCGAAAATTCAATAATGTCTTTTTCAATGTTGTTAAACTTAGTTGAAACAAGTAATGCAGACTCAAAAGAATTACTTTGGAAATTTGTAAAAAAATATAAGAAGGATATAAATGAGGCTGAGCAACCAATTTTTGACAACTTAATTTCTTATGCAATTAAATATTTTAATGACGCTATAAAATCAAAAAAGATTTATAAAAAACCAAATGAAAATGAAAAGATTGCTTTAGTTGCTTTAGTAAACTCTTTAGAAAATTGTGATGACACAATGAAACCAGAGGACATTCAGACTACAATTTATACTGTTGGCAAAGATAATGGTTATAGAGAAAATCTGCGTGATTGGTTCAAGTTAATATATGAGGTAGTTTTTGGAGTAGAAAATGGACCAAGATTTGGTTTTTTTATAAGCTTTTTTGGGGTTCAAGAAACTAAAGAATTAATTAAAAGTAAATTAGAAAATGTTTAATATTTTAAGACCACTAATTTTCAAATTTAGTCCTGAAGTAGCACATTCTTTAGCAATAAAAGCACTAAAGTTAAACAATATTCCTTACTCAAAACCTAAAGACAATCATATTCTAGAAACAACTTTTTGTGAAAAAAAATTATCTTCACCAATTGGTGTTGCTGCTGGTTTTGATAAAAATGCTGAAGTGTATAATCCTTTGTTTAATCTTGGATTTGGTTTTGTTGAAGTAGGAACAATTACTCCAAAGCCTCAATTCGGTAACCCTAAACCAAGAGTTTTTAGACTTGAAGAAGATGAGGCTCTTATTAATAGACTAGGTTTTAATAATTCTGGTTCAGATGAAATTAGCATGAGAATTAAGGAAAATAGTAAAAAAGGTTTTTTAGGAATAAATATTGGACCTAATAAAGATTCTATCGATAGAGTTGAGGATTATCTAATTTGCTTTCGTAAATTTTATAATTTAGCTGATTATATAACTATAAATATTTCATCACCTAATACAGAGAATTTAAGAGACTTTCATAATCAAGATGAACTAAATTTTTTAATTGATAAAATAAAAAATGAAAAAAAAAAATTAAATTCTAATGTTCCGTTAGCAATAAAAGTTTCGCCTGATTTAAATGATGATCAAATAAATCAAGTGTCTAACATTATTTTAGAAAAAGAAATAGGAATAATTATTGTTTCAAACACAACAGATAAGAATAGAGAAAATTTAAAAAATATAAACAAATTAGAAAAAGGTGGCCTATCAGGAAAACCAATTGAAAAGATTTCAAATGAGGTAATTTCTAAATTTTATAAAAAATTAAAAGATAAAACAAAAATAATAGGTGTGGGTGGTGTTAGTAATGGACAAGATGCTTTTAAAAAAATCACTTCTGGAGCAACACTTGTTCAGTTATATACTGGAATGGTTTTTAGAGGGCCTAGGATAGCTTCAAAAATAAGTAACGAATTAATTGATTTATTAAAAAATAAGGGGTTTAAAAATGTTTCAGAAGCTATTGGAACTAAAAATTAATCTTGACGCGATAAGATTCAGATCCTATACAGGCTCATAATTTATGTCAAAAAAATGCGAACTTACTGGAAAAATCCCACTTAAGGGTCATAACGTTAGTCATGCTAACAATAAGACTAAAAGAAGATTTCTTCCAAATCTTAAAAAAGTTAAATTTAAAAGTGAGCTACTTAAGAGAAGTTTAAGATTAACTGTCTCAAATGCGGGTGTTAGATCAGTAGATAAAAAGGGTAGTTTTGACCAATTTTTAATTTCAGCTAAATCAAAAGATTTATCACTAAGACTTAAAAAATTAAAAAAATCATTAGTAAGTAAATCAGCATAATGAATAAAGTATTTTTAACACTCTCATTTTTAATGGGATCAGTTGTCTTAGCGTCTAATTATTTAGTCCAATTTCCAATTCAATATTATGGTCTTCAAGAAATTCTTACATATGGAGCATTCAGTTACCCAATAGCTTTTTTAATAACTGATCTAGCAAATAGGTCTTTTGGTAAATTAGTTGCTAGAAAAATTGTATATATAGGATTCACAATAGGAATTTTGTTTACACTAATTTTCTCAACAAATTTTGCAGATTTAATTTCAGTAAGAATAGCAATTGGTTCAGGTACAGCATTTATCATTGCTCAATTATTGGATGTACAAATATTTGATCAATTAAGACAAAAAAAATGGTTTATTGCACCTCTCGCATCTTCATTAATTGGTTCCACAGTTGATACATTCTTATTCTTTTCAATTTCATTTTATGGAACAGGAATACCTTGGGTAACACTTTCTTTAGGAGATTTAGCGGTGAAGATTATTGTTGCTTTATTAATGTTGATACCTTTTAGACTATTATTAGGTACTTTAAAAGCTGCTTAATTCAAATTTTTGGCTCTTGTTGTGTCATGCAATGTATGGCTCCAAAGCCCCAAATTAAATCACTACAATCAATACCAATAACTTTTCTGTTTGTGAAAAATTTTCTAAAAATTTTTATAATTTTTTTGTCTTCTTTTACATTAAATACTGGAACCAAGACTGTTTTATTGCTTATGAAAAAATTTAAATAACTTGCTGGGACACGAGTTTTATCAATGATCACTGGGCTTGGCATAGGAATCTTTATAATTTTAAATTTTTTTCCGTTTTCATCAGAACTTTTACTTAATATTTTTAAATTTTCTTTAAGAGATTTGTAATTTTTATCTGATCTGTTTTTTTCTACTGCTATCATAATTGTACTTTTTGAAACAAACCTTGCAATATCGTCGATATGACCGTGCGTGTCATCTCCAACAATTCCTTTATTAAGCCAAATAAAATTTTTTGCATTTAAATATTCTGAAAACAGGTTTTCATAGTCTTTTTTTTTGAAACCTTTGTTTCTCTCTTGTTTACTACTTAATAAGCACTCCTTTGTAAGCAAGATGGAGCCTGATCCATTGTTGTCAAATGCACCTCCTTCCATCACTACTCTTACAAATTTTTTTGAATTTACTTTTTTAGGCAGAATACTTTCAATTTTTAAGTACTTACTAATATATTTATTGATTTTGTTATCATTTCCGAAATTTTTATATTTTGACCAGGCATTAAATTTAAAATCAAGCATGGTCTTTTTTCGATTTTTCTTGTTGACTAAAAAGATTGGTCCAGAATCTCTTAGCCAAAGTCTGTCTGTCTTAAGTTTATGAAATTTAATTTTAGAAAGATTACAACCTATTTTTTTTAAATAAATTCTTGTGGTATCAATACTTTTGTTATTATTGACCAATAAATCTATTCTTTGATCTTTTGTTAAATATTTTATTATTTTTCCAACTATATTTGGAATTTTTTCAAATAATCCAGGCCAATCATTTTTATTATGTGGCCACGCAATCCAAACTGATTTTTGAGGCTCCCATTCTGCTGGCATTCTGAATTCATCTATTTTTTTACTCATCTTCAGGATTTTTGAGAATATCTTTATAAAAATCAGTTCTTCTATCTCTTAAAAAAGGCCAGTGTTGTCTAGCAGTGTCTATTTTTTTATAATCAACTTCACAAACTAAAATATCTTCTTTCTTATTTCCTGCTTTTGCAATTATTTTACCATTAGGGTCTATAACCATTGAATTACCCCAAAATTCAATTTTTTTTTTCCCTTTTTTTTCTACACCAACTCTATTTATAGCAGCCACATAAGTTCCATTAGCAATAGCATGAGATTTTTGTATTGTAATCCAAGATTCTAATTGAGATTTTCCAAACTTTCTTTTTTCTTTTGGATGCCATCCAATAGCAGTAGGATAAAAAATAATTTGAGCTCCTTTTAAAGCTGTTAGTCTAGCGGCTTCGGGGAACCATTGATCCCAACATATAAGAGGACCTATCTTTCCAAATTTTGTCTTAACACTTTTAAATCCAAGGTCTCCAGGACTGAAATAAAATTTTTCATAATATCCTGGGTCATCAGGTATGTGCATCTTACGATATTTAGACAAAATATTTCCATTTTCATTAATAATGATACTAGTGTTATGATAAAACCCAGATGTCTTTTTTTCAAACATTGTAATATTCAATACAACCCCAAGCTCTTTTGCTAGATCGCAAAATATACTAGAGGTTATTCCTGGAATTTTTTCTGCTAATTTAAAGTTTGAATGGCTCTCTGTTTGGCAAAAATAATTAGTCAAAAATAGCTCAGGAAGACAAATTATCTTTGCTTTTTTTTTTGCAGCTTTTTTAATATTTTTTATAGCTAAATCAATATTAGATTGAATAGTACCTAAAGATTTACTTTGTATTAAACCGATTTTGATTTTTTTTATCATTAATCAAAATATCTTGGAAAAATTTTTTCTCTCTCTATTTTTCCATTCACCTCTATGATAGGCGTCACTTGCTATTAAAGGTAATACACTTGTTGCTTCAGCAAAAACCATTTGCTCTTTGGTAATATCTACTTTACCCCATGAGCTTGCTTCTTTTAATGTTGAGCTACTGCATGCTCCATCTCTAGAATCAGCAACTGTTATTTGAATAGCATATTTATGCATATCTACATCTTTACCTAAAAGTTCAGCACATATGACAGTGTCTTGAATAAAATTTTTAGGTACTCCCCCTCCAATCATAAAAAGACCTGATCCTTTAGATTTAATTTTAATTTCAGTTAGTTCTCTAAACTCTCGTATTGAATCGATTGTGATATGATTTTTTGGATTTCTTTCTTGATGCATTACAAGCCCAAATCCTGCGCTTGAGTCAGTAAAAGCTGGACAGAAAATTGGAACGTTGTTGTCATAGGCAACCTCTATTAATGAATCTTTCTTCTTTGCGTTAGTTTTAAGATATTTGCCAATCTCTTTTATAAATTCTCTTGATGTATAACTTTTAGGCTCTAATTGGTCTGCAATTTCTCCAATAGTTTTATCACACATCTGAAGCTCTTCTTCATCAATATAAGTGTCATATATTCTATCAACGTAGTTATTTCTTAGCTCTGTATCATCTTGATATTGCGACCCTTGATAATGTTTAAAACCAAGTGCCTCAAAGAAATCCATATCAATAATTGAAGCTCCAGTTGCCACTATTGCATCTATCATATTATACTTTACTAAATCTCTATAAATATTCATACATCCTGCAGCAGACGTTGATCCTGCAAGTGTTAAAAAGATTGTACAATCTTTATCTTTTATCATTTCATTATAAATATTTGCTGCATTTGCAGTCTCTCTTGAAACGAAAGACATTTTTTCCATTGAAGAGACGATTTTTCTAGCATCAAAAGAAGTTATATCAATATGCTCTACTTCTTTACTTAGTAAATCACTTTTTCTATTACTTGATTGGTTTTTATTAGCTGACATTAAGCAACAAGAAACTCTTTATTTGCTTCTTTGTCATACATCGTCATGATTGGACTATCTTCAACTTCATAAATTTCATCAGAGTAAAATCCATTAAAATTAGTTCTAAAAGTTAATCCATATGCTCCAAGCTGTCCTAACTCTATATAATCATTTTCTTTTATATTATTTGGCAAAATAAAAGGACCTTTCATATAATCCATACTATCACAAGTTGGGCCGTAGAAATCGAAAGATGTTAATTTCTTGGAAATTACTCTTCCATTAGTTATCATTTTTGATGGATAAACAATGTTAGGAACACCTGCGTCAAACAAAGTTCCATACGTTCCATCATTTATATAAAGTTTCTGTTTTTTTCTTAAATCCACTCTCACAATCGTTGAGCCACTTTCTGCAACAATCGCTCTTCCAGGTTCACAAATAATTTCTGGAAGCTTATCCAATTTTAAATTACTTAAACCTTTTTTAATTTCGTTAAAATAAGCATCTAAAGATTGAGGAATTAGATCAGGGTAAATAGTAGGAAAGCCTCCTCCAACATTAATCACATCAGGTATAATTTTAGTTTTTTTAATTATATTATTGATTTCAAATATTCCTTTTGAATAAGATATTGGGTGCATACATTGTGATCCAACATGAAAACTAAGTCCAATTTTTTTAGAATATTGTTTTGTTAACCTGAGAAGTCCTGCCGCTTCATTATTAATTGCTCCAAATTTTTTTGATAAATCAATTTCTGCATGTTCATTAGATACAGAAACTCTAACAAATAACTCTAAGTCTTTGGCATAATTTGTACTTTCTAAAATTTTTATTAATTCATCTTTAGTATCCAAAGAAAAGGCTTTAACATTATATTTAAAATATGCCTCTTTAATGCTTTCTCTACTTTTAACCGTATGCATATAAGAACAATTTGCATTTGGACTTATTTTTCTTATAGCCTCTATTTCTTTTATAGATGCTACGTCAAAATGATTAATCCCGCTTTCAACAATAGTTTTAAGAACTACTGGATGAGGGTTGGTTTTTAAGGCATAAAGTATTTTTCCAGGGAAATTTTTTTGAAAGTATTTAGAAGCCAATTTGATTGACTTTTTTCTAATACAATAGACAGGAACTGTCGGTCTCAGTTGATTAACTAATTCTTCAACTGACTTAAATTTTTGCATATTTGCACCTCTAAAAAAAATTTACAAAAAAAACCTGCATATCACGTATGCAAATTTCATAAATGCAGCATTTATGGGAAATAATTAATAATGTAAAGCAAATAATGCTATTGAAATATTAAAATTCACTTCCATATAAGGGCTATGATAAACCAACCAACACTCCAAAAATTAAGTGATTTTGAGGATAAATCGCTTTTGATAGTTGACGATGACAATCCATTTAGACAAAGATTAGCTAGAGCCATGGAAAAAAAAGGTTTTACTGTTACACAAGCTGAGAGTGTAAAGATTGGTATTGAGACCGTAAAATCACAAAGTCCAGCATTTGCTGTTGTTGATTTAAGATTAAATGATGGAAATGGACTAGAAGTAGTAAAAGAAATTCAAAAGGGAAATCTTAAAAGCAGAATCATAATGTTAACTGGATATGGTAATATTCCAACAGCAGTTGCTGCAATTAAAGAGGGAGCTATTGACTATATTGCTAAACCAGCAGATGCAGATGATGTTGAAAAAGCTCTTTTAGCTGATCCAAATCAAAAACCAGCTCCTCCCGAAAACCCAATGTCTGCAGATAGAGTAAAATGGGAGCACATACACAGAGTTTTTGAGTTATGTAACAGAAATGTCTCTGAGACTGCAAGAAGACTAAAAATGCACAGAAGAACACTTCAGAGAATATTATCTAAAAGATCTCCTAGATAAACTAATTTTTTGTAAGTCTTAAAAATACATCTTCAAGATCTCCATCATCAGTTGAAATATCTTGTATTTTTATATCTTGTTTTTTAATTTCTGAGATTATTGAGTCTATGCTGAGTTTACTCTTCTCATATGATAAAACTAACCTGTTTTCGTTATTTGATATAACTTTTAATGACTCAAAAGTGTTGTCGTTAATATTAGTTTTTTTATCTGTGGTGACATACACAATTTTTGTTTGAATTCTTTCTAAGAGATTTTTAGTCGTATCTAAAGCTACTAACTTTCCTCCACTTAGGATACCTATTCTATCACACATTTTTTCTGCCTCTTCAAGATAATGAGTTGTTAGTATTGTCGTTACCCCTTGTTTATTCAAAGATTTAACATTTTCCCATAATGTATTTCTAAGTTCCACATCTACTCCTGCAGTAGGCTCGTCTAAAATTATAATTGGAGGTTGATGCACCATCGCTTTTGCCACAAGTAATCTTCTCTTCATACCACCAGATAAGGCTCTAGCATAACTGTCAGCCTGTTCCTCTAATGATACCAACTTCAATATAGTATCTGTAATTCTATCTTTTTCTCTAATTCCATATAGTCCTGCCTGAAGTTCTAATAGTTTTCTGGGACTAAAAAATGGATCAAAGTTTACCTCTTGTGGAACAATTCCAATTGAGGCTTTAACTTGTCTAGGATTTTTATCTAAGTTAAACCCCCAAACATTTACTTCACCACCAGTTTTTACAACTGATCCACCTAATATGTTTATAAATGTACTCTTTCCGGCGCCATTTGGTCCTAATAGACCAAAAATTTCACCTTCTTTCACTTCTAAGTTTAAATTATTTAGCGCCTGCGTTTTTTTAGAACCGTTTTTTGAATAAACTTTATTCAAGTTTTTAACAGTTAATACGTTTTTTTTATTCATATGAGGACATACATTTATTACATTTATAAAAATTAAGATATCATTACATTATGGACAAAATTAAAAAAAGTGACCATTTTTACTTAATAGATGGTTCTGGATACATATTTAGAGCATATTATGCCCTTCCTCCTTTAACTAGAAAAAGTGATGGATTACCAGTTGGTGCTGTCAGCGGTTTTTGCAACATGCTTTTTAAATTATTAGAGGACTCTAAATCTGATGATAATTTAGAAAAACCAACACACTTTGCAGTGATATTTGATTCAGCAAGAAAAAATTTTAGAAATGAAATATATTCAGAGTATAAAGGAAATAGATCTGATGCACCTGACGATCTAATTCCTCAATTTGAATACATCAGGAAATCTGTAAAAGCCTTTAATTTACCTTCAATTGAGTTAATCAATTATGAGGCAGATGATTTAATTGCAACATATGTAGAAAAAATTTTAGACTTAGGTGCAAAGGTAACAATTGTTTCTTCAGACAAAGATTTAATGCAGCTTTATAAAAAAGGGGTGAGAATTTATGACCCAATGAAGAACAAATTTATAAATCAAGACGATGTCCACAATAAATTTGGAGTTACTCCAGAAAAAGTAATAGATGTACAATCTTTAGCTGGTGATAGCACAGATAACGTGCCTGGTGTACCTGGTATAGGAGTTAAAACTGCTGCTGAATTGATAAATCAATATGGAACTTTAGAAAACTTATTAAAAAATGCATCAAAAATAAAACAAAATAAAAGAAGAGAAACTCTAATAAATAACAAGGACGATGCAATTATTAGCAAAAAATTAGTTACATTAAAAAAAAATGTACCTGTAAAAAATAAAATTGAAGAATTCATACTGAAAAGTGTTGATCAAGATAAGCTTTATTCTTTTCTAAGAGAAATGGAATTTAATAGGCTATTAAGTTCTGCTATCTCAAAGTATGGAGACACAAATAACCTTGTAACTAAAGATATTGATAAAAATTCAAAAAAAACAACGGAAATTAAGAAAAAAAATTATCAATTAATTAAAAATGAGAAGGAGATTGAAGATTGGATGAAACAATCTGAGGAAATAGGTGAATTTGCAATAGATACTGAAACAACTTCATTAGACCCACATACAGCAAAGTTAGTTGGTATTTCAATCTCTAACAGAATTGGAAATGCATGTTACATTCCATTAAATCATGTTAGAGGAAACAATCTTGACGAAAAAAAAGTCTTAAGTATTTTAAAGAATTATTTAGAGGATGAGAGCATTAAAAAAGTAGGTCAAAATATTAAGTTTGATTTTATTGTCTTTTATCACCGTGGAATCACTTTGAATTCCATGGAAGATACTATGCTTATGTCTTACACACTAGATGCTGGTAAAAACAGGCATAATATGGATACACTTTCAGAGATCCATCTAGGTCACAAAACTATAAAATTTAAAGATCTAGTAGGTACCGGAAAAAAACAACTAAATTTTTCTGAAGTTAACATATCTGAAGCTAAAGATTATGCGGCTGAAGATGCAGATATTACATTTAGATTGTACAAAATTTTTTTAAAATCATTAAAAGCAGAAAAATTATTGAATATTTATGAGTTATTTGAAAAACCATTAATTAAAATACTAGCGGAGATGGAGATAAAAGGTATTAAACTTGATAAATCTGCACTTAACAAACTGTCTTCAAAATTTTCAACCAAAATCGAAAAATTAGAAAAATCTATTTTTAAGATTTCAAAGAAAATATTTAACATTGGATCAACTAAGCAACTTGGTGAAATAATGTATAACGATTTAAAAATAGCAGCTTTAAAGAAAACAAAAAAAGGAAGTTTTGCAACTAGTGCTTCAGTTTTAGAGGACCTAGCTTTTAAAGGTTATGAATTTCCAAAACTCATCTTGGAATGGAGGCAAATAAGTAAACTTAAAAATACTTACTCAGATGCATTGCCAGAACATATAAATCAAAATACTAAAAGGGTTCATACATCTTTTTTGTTAGCAGCTACTACAACAGGTAGACTTGCATCTAGTGATCCAAATTTACAAAATATTCCAATAAAATCAGATGATGGTAAGGATATAAGAAAAGCCTTTGTTTCTGAAAAAAATAACAAATTGATTTCAGCAGACTACAACCAAGTTGAAATGAGAATTTTGGCAGACCTTGCAGATGTAAAACAGTTGAAAAAGGCGTTTTTAAATAATGAGGATATTCATACTTTGACAGCTAGTCAGGTTTTTGGAAAAGAAATTAATAAAATTGATTCAGAAACAAGAAGAAAAGCAAAAGCAATCAACTTTGGAATTATTTATGGCATATCACAATATGGTTTAGCTAAACAAATCAATGTTTCAAATAATGAAGCAGAAGAATTTTTAAATTCTTATTTTAAAAAATTTCCAGAAATTAAAGATTATATGAAAACAACCGTGAATTTTTGTAGAAAAAGTGGCTATGTAAGTAATATATTTGGAAGAAAAACCCATCTCACTGGAATTAACGATAAGAATTTTAATGTAAGAAATTTTCAAGAGAGGGCAGCGATAAATGCTCCAATTCAAGGGTCAGCATCGGAGATAATGAGATTAGCAATGATCAGAATAAATAAAGAAATCTCCAATAATAAAAATAATAGTTTGAAAATGTTGTTACAAATACACGATGAGTTAATTTTTGAGGAAAGCTTAAAAGAAACAAAAAAAAGCACTAAGTTAATTAAGGATTTGATGTTGAGTGTGAGAGATAGTGAACTTCATTCATTTTCAATACCTCTTTTAGTCGATGTGAATATTGGAGAAAATTGGGGTGAACTTCATTGAAAACAAACAATTGCCCTAATATGAACAATTTAGTATTTTTATTTTAATTTATGTCACAAACAATTGCGTTAGTAGATGATGATAGAAATTTGTTAACTTCTGTCCAGATGGCTTTAGAAAAAGAAGGTTTTAAAGTTCAAACTTATATTGATGGTGAGAATGCTCTTGTTGGATTATCGAGAACCCCGCCGGATCTTGCTGTGATTGATATAAAAATGCCAAGAATGGATGGTGAAGAACTTCTTAGAAAACTTAGAAAAAAAACTTCTATGCCAGTTATTTTTTTAACTTCTAAAGACGAGATAACCGACGAGGTAAGTGGTTTGAAACTCGGTGCAGATGACTTTGTTGGTAAAACTGGAGGGTTCTCAACCAAAGTTTTAGTTGAAAGAATTAAGGTTCAATTAAGAAAAAAAGATAAGGATATTAACATCGAAGAAAATAAAAATGTAATTGCTCATGGTAAGTTAAAATTAGACCCTTCCCAACTTGAATGTGAGTGGGATGGTAAACAATTGCCTGATAAACTGACTACAACGGAATTTAAAATTGTTGAGGAGCTAGCAAAAAGACCAGGAATGATTAAAGAGAGAGCCTTGCTGATGGATGTAGCTTATCGAGAAGACACAGATATAGAAGATAGGACTATTGATAGTCATGTTAAAAGAATAAGAAAAAAATTTAAAAAGATAGATAGTGATTTTTCAGCAATTGAAACGAGATATGGAAGTGGATATAGATGGAATGTTAAATAATAATTATGGGAAAAATACTAAAAAATCTCTCTATATTACAGAAATTCCTTTTTATTAATCTAGTAGTATTCATATTTATAATAATAATCACTTTCTTTTATTTAGGTGCTATTCAAAAAAATTTGATTAATGAAAAACAAAAAGATCATAAAAATATAATAACTCAAACAATATTAAATCTTGAAAAATCAAATATAAAATTAAATGATTATGGAATAAGTGAATTTTTATTTTCTAAAAAATCCCGATTTCCTTATTTTGAAAAACTAGAGAGAGTAATATTTTTTGATGATAAATTAAATTGGATTGGCGATACAAGATCTATTCCATCCTCAACGTTATTAATTGAAGAATTAACTGAACAATCAAGTGAGAATAATTTTAATAATCAAGAAAATAAAAATGAAACAATTTTTGATGAAGATCTTAATAAATATTATTTATTAGGATCCGAAAAACCTTTAACCAATTTAAAACAAATTCAAGATCAGTTTTTTGTTTTTAGTATTAAAAGTATAAATTATTTAAATAATAAGGGCTATATTCTTATATCTGAAAATGCTGACAATATAATTGCACAAATTGAAGAGAGAGAGAATTTTATTATTAGAACAGCTCTTGTGGTACTTTTGGTTATCATTATTTTTTCATATGTTTTAAATAGATATTTTTTAAAACCTATTAAAAATTTAGTTACATATACAAATATCATAAAAAACAAAAGTAACGAAAAAACAGATATAGAAAGGGTCAAGACAAGAAATGATGAATTAGGAATATTATCAAAATCACTTGATGAAATGACCAGTGAATTAAATAAAAGAATTAAAACTGCTGAAAATTATTCAACAGACTTACTTCATGAAATCAGAAATCCTCTAGCCTCGTTAAAAAGTGCATCTGAGATTATTTCAGAAACAGAAGATAAAACTAAAAGAGAAAAATTAATTAATATTGTATCTCATGATGTTGAGAGAATAGAAAGGTTAATTACTGATTATTCTCAAATGTTGAAAGATGAGGCAGTAATCTCCAAAGAAACAATGCAAAAAATTGATATTAAAGATATTGCAAAATCTGTGGTTGATGATTTTAACAATATTTATAATTCAAAGAGAAAGATACAAATAAGATTAAAGTCAAATGGATCTGAGAATTATTTTATACTTGGTATAAACAATAGAATAGAACAAATTATTGCAAATTTGCTTGAAAATTCAATTTCTTTTAGTCATGAGAATCAAGAAATCATAGTAGAGGTTAGTAAGAACAAAGAAGGCAAGCCAAGACTTGTCGTAACTGATGAGGGGACTGGTTTTAGTGAGAAGGACACCACAAAAATTTTCAATAGATTTTATAGCAATAGACCTGAAAATTTTGGAGAACACTCTGGTTTAGGCCTAAATATAGTGAAAAACTTAGTTGAATTACATAATGGACAAATTAAAGCTGAGAATAATAAAGAGAAGGGTGCAAAAGTTGAAATTATTTTCCCGGCGACCCAATGAAAAGTTGATTAATACAAATAAAGTTGCTACAAGCCCTACCTTATGACAGATTATAAAGTAAAAGATATCAACGAAGCAGAATTTGGAAGAAAAGAAATCTCTCTTGCAGAGACTGAAATGCCAGGATTAATGGCAGTAAGAGCTGAATATAAAGGTAAAAACCCTCTTAAAGGTGCAAGAATTTTAGGTTGTCTACATATGACAATTCAAACAGCAGTTTTAATTGAAACTTTAGTAGATCTAGGTGCAGAATGTAGATGGTCTTCATGCAATATATTTTCAACGCAAGATCATGCAGCAGCAGCAATTGCAAAAGCTGGTATCCCAGTATTTGCTTGGAAGGGTGAGACAGAGGAAGAATATTGGTGGTGCGTAAAACAAACTATTGAAGGTAAAAAAGATTGGATCCCTAACATGATTTTAGATGATGGCGGAGATCTTACTGCTCTTATGCATAAAGATTATAAAGATTTATTAAAAGGTATAAAAGGCTTGAGTGAAGAAACAACAACAGGTGTCTTAGCCCTTAAAAAAATGGAAGAACAAGGTCAATTGTTAGTGCCAGCAATTAATGTAAACGACTCAGTCACAAAATCAAAATTTGATAATTTATATGGATGTAGAGAAAGTTTAGTTGATGGAATTAAAAGAGCTACTGATGTCATGATGTCAGGAAAAGTTGCAATCGTTGCAGGCTTTGGTGATGTAGGAAAAGGAAGTGCAGCATCTCTAAGACAAAGTGGTGCAAGAGTTTTGGTAACAGAAACGGATCCTATTTGTGCTTTGCAAGCTGCTATGGAAGGTTATGAGGTGGTTTTAATGGATGAAATGATAGGTCAAGCAGATATTGTTGTAACTGCTACTGGAAATAAAGATGTAGTAACCGCAGATCACATGAGAGCTATGAAAGATAGATCTATTCTATGCAATATTGGACACTTCGATAACGAAATTCAAGTCGAGGCTTTGAAAAATTATAAATGGGATGAAGTAAAACCACAAGTTCACGAAATAACATTCCCAGATGATAAAAGATTAATTTTATTAGCTGAGGGAAGACTTGTAAATTTAGGTTGTGGAACTGGTCACCCAAGCTTTGTAATGAGTGCCTCATTTACCAATCAGGTTATTGCGCAAATTGAGCTTTGGAACAATTCACACAACTATGAAAATAAAGTTTATGTGCTTCCTAAACACTTAGATGAAAAAGTGGCAAGACTTCACCTAGATAAAGTTGGTGCAAAATTAACACCATTATCAAAAGAGCAAGCTGACTATATAAGTGTAACACCAGAGGGACCATATAAGCCTCATGCTTATCGCTACTAGAAGCGGCAAAATAAATATTTCTAAAGAAAAAGATACAAAACTTGTAGCTGAAAAACTTTGTAAACTTATCAATATAGGAGATTTCATACTTTTAACTGGCAATTTAGGTGTAGGAAAAACTACGTTCATTAAATACATTATAAATTCTCTTCAAAGAATAAATAGACAGAAAATATCGGAAGTTCCTAGCCCTACTTTTAATATTACAAATGAATATCAGATAAAAAAAATTTCAATAAAGCACTATGATTTATACAGAATTAAAAATCAAAAAGAGCTTAATAACTTAGGTATTCAAGAAAATTTAAAAAAACAAATAACCCTAATTGAATGGCCAGAAATTGTAAAAAAACTAAAAATTAAAAATAGTATTAGCTTAATATTTAAATATAATAAAAGCTATACTGAGCGTTATCTTACAATAATTTCAAAAAACAAAAAAATAATTAATGAATTTAAATAAATTGAAAAAACTAACTGGAGATGCATCATTTAGAAATTTTTATAGAGGAAAAAAAAATATTATTGTTCATTGTAAAAAAAATAAAAAAAGTAATTTGTTAGAATATGATGCTGTTAACAAAATATTAATTAAAAAAAATATTATAGCCCCTAAATTAATATCTCAGAATTACAAAAATAATTATATTGAGATTGAAGATTTTGGAGATTTAACAGTTTTTAAAAAATTTCAAAAAAAATCTATAAATAAAAAAATTTACTATAAAAAAATTTTAGATTTATTGATTAAAATTAAAAACATAAAAGCTAAGTATCAAAAAACGTTTTTGAAAACTAATTATAAAGTTCCAGACTATTCATTAAAAAAATTATTAGATGAGAGTAATTTATTCTTAGACTGGTATTTGCCAAAATATGTTAAAAGAGAAAAAAATAGAATTTTAAATGTCAAATTTAATAAGATATTTAAAAAATTACTAAATAATATTTATTATAAAAATAAAGTTTTTGTACATCGAGATTTTCATATATCTAATATAATGATAACTAAAAAAGGTTTAGGATTGATAGACAGTCAAGATGCTGTCTATGGTAATATTGCATATGATTTAGCTTCTCTTATCGATGATGTCAGGTTTAAAACAGACATTAAGACTAAAAAATATATTTTTGATGCATTCATAAAAAAAAATAAACAATTAAATCTTAAAAAGTTCAAAAATGATTTTGAGATCTTATCTGTCTTAAGGAATTTAAAAATAATTGGCATATTTACTAGATTATCTGAAAGAGATAAAAAAAATAAATATCTTAAACTTATACCTCATGCATGGGAGTTAATCGATTACAGAACTCTGAATAATCCAATATTCAAAGACTTAAATTACCTATTAAGTAAAAACTTTGATAGAAAAATTAGAAAGTCTTATGAAAATTAAAACTGCCCTAATACTCTGCGCTGGATTTGGAAAGAGAGTACAACCGATAACAGACAGTTTGCCTAAGCCATTAATAGTTTATAAAAATGAAACCTTATTAGAAAATACAATTAATTTTCTTATAAAAATAAAAATTGAAAAAATTAAAATTAATGTTTTTTATTTAAAAGAAAAGATCATAGATTTTATTGATAGTAAAAATTTCCCATTAAATATTGAAATTGTAGATGATGGTGAGACAATCTTAGGAACAGGAGGTGGTACTCTAAATCTTATAAATAAATCTAATGAGGACGATGTTCTAGTAATCAATCCAGATACAATTTGGAATGATAGTTATATCAACTCAATTGATGCAATGGAAAAAATTTACTTTGAAAGAAAAATGAAAAACATTTTATTAATTGTAAATAACTCTACATGTTTTGATAAAAGATTTAATGGAGATTTTGAGATAAAAAATAATATCCTTCTAAAGGAAAAAATAAATAATTTTAAATATACTGGATGTCAAATATTTAATAAGGACTTAATATCTCATAAACAATTAAATTATTTTCCTATATCTGAAATATGGGATGCGCTTTTGAGAGAAAGCAAACTCTACGGTTATGAGCATAAAGGTGAATTCAAGCATCTAACTGATTTTGAAATATACGAAAAATTATTTATTTAGAAAACTAAAAGATCTTTTGCTCTATCTTTATCTAAATATCTTGCTTGTTTAATCTTTCCTTTTTCAGTTTCAATCAATAAAGGATTACCAGTTGGTATTTCTAAGCTCGAAATCTTTTTATTATCTAAATTAAATAAGTATTTGCATAATGATCTGATTGAATTTCCATGAGCTGATACAATAATGTTTTTATCTAATTTAGGTTCAATATTTTTTGTGTAAAAAGGTATTACTCTTTCATAAGTATTTTTTAAAGATTCTGTATCTGGAATTTTATCTTTTGGAACATTTTTATATATATCAATATTCAAAGGATGATATGGGCTTGTTTTTTTAAGCGGCTCTGGTGGGTGATCCCAAGATCTTCTAAAAGTATGAATTTTTTCTTCTCCATAAAGTTTTTTCATTTCGTCTTTATTTAAACCTGTTAAAGCACCATAGTGCCTCTCGTTTAATTCCCAAGCATTAACAACATCTTGGTTTTTAATTCTCATGGTATTGAGTATTAAATTGAGTGTCTCAATCGATCTCGTCTGTAAGGATGTATAAAAATAAGATAATTCAAGGTTTAATTCCTTAATTAACTCTCCTGCCTTACAAGCTTCAAGTTTGCCTTTGGCAGCTAAACCCACATCTACCCAACCTGTAAAACGGTTTTCCAGGTTCCATTCGCTTTGCCCGTGTCGAATAAGTATTAAATTATTCATAAATTTAACACAAATATAAATTAAATTAGATTGACATAAAGCAAAATCTTTTTAATTTGTTAAAATGAGTTCATTTGAAGATAGAAAAAAAAGTTTTGAAAAAAAATTTGCTCACGATCAAGAGCTTCAATTCAAAGTTAGTGCCAGAAGGAACAAATATTTAGGAGAATGGGTATCTCAGATACTAAATTTTAATCCAGATCAAGAAAAAGAATATATTCAATCAGTCATAAAGGCAGATTTTGCTGAAGTAGGTGATCAAGATGTTTTTAGAAAAATTAAAGATGACTTGAAAGCGAAAAACGTTTCAGACGAAGAACTTCGAAAAAAAATGGATGAATTAAATGAAAAAGCAAAAACTGATTTTAATTAGTTTTTTTTTTCTCTTATTTAATAATATTTCCTCACTCTCCTTAGAAGACAATAATTTATTAATTTCAGGCAAACCAAAAATTATAGATGGCGATACACTAAAGATTAATAATAAGAAAATTCGTTTTAGTGGAATTGATGCCCCTGAAAGTTATTTTTTTGGAAAAAAACAATTATGTATTCTAAATAATGTTGAAATTTTATGTGGAAAGCTATCCAAAGAAAAACTTATAGAAAAAATTGGAAATCAGATTGTTAATTGTAGAATAGAAAAAAATAAAGATCAATACAGTAGGTTAATTGGTGAATGTTTTGTAAAAAATAAGAGTCTCTCAGTTTTTATGGTTAAAAATGGTTATGCATTTGATTATCCTAAATATTCAAATGGCAAATTTAGAAAACACCAGATTTATGCAAAAAATCTTTCATTGGGTTTATGGCAAATGCAATTCGAATATCCTTGGATATGGAGAAAAAAAAATAGATAATAATAAAAATGATTCGAAACAAATATATATATTTATTTTTAACCCTTTTTATAGTTTCTGCTTGCTCTTCAATTCCTAAAAATACTGCTGATGGCTGTTCAATTTTTTCAGAAAGATATCTTTGGTATAAACACGCCAAAAAAACAGAACAAAAATGGGGCACGCCAATTAATTTGCAACTTGCTATAATTAAAATGGAGTCAGATTTTGATTGGTTGGCAAAACCACCTAGACAAAAATTATTTAAGGTTATTCCTTATAAAAGACCATCAAGTTCTTTTGGTTATTCTCAAGCAATAAGAGGAACATGGAAACAATATAAAGAGGAAACAGGAAACAAGTATGCTACCAGAACAAGATTTAAAGATAGTGTAGATTTTATTGGTTGGTATACAAACAAAACAGAAAAGATCCTAAAAATCCCAAAAAATGATGCTTTTAATCAATATGTTGCTTATCATGAAGGTTGGGGAAATTACAAAAATTATAAAAAAAATCAAAAAATCATTCTTTTGGCAAAAAAAGTTGAAAATCAGTCTAAGAAATACAAAACACAGCTAAACAATTGTCGAAAATCACTTACTACTAGGAAATATATAATATTTTAGTTTAATTGTTTTTTAAGCTCTATATCAACTGCATCAATTCTCTTTGTATTTTTAGCTAAAGTTAAATACATAGTCGGGGTTACATATAAAGTAAAAAAGGTAGAAATTATCATTCCACCAAGTATAGTTGCACCTACAGCAAGTCTCGAACCTTCTCCAGCACCTGGGCCAATATTTCCAATAACTAAAGGTAACATTGCAATCATTGTACTTATGGATGTCATTATAATTGGTCTAAATCTTAAACTGCAGGCCTCTTTAACAGCTTTTTCAATTTCTTTACCTTTTGTTCTTAATTGATTTGCATAATCAACTATAAGAATACTATTTTTTGTTGAAATACCAATAAGTATTACCAAGGCTATTTGTGAAAATATATTTATTGATGAATTTAAGAATAGAATAAATATTAATCCTCCAAATACTGCGAGTGGAACAGTTAAAATAATTATAAATGGGTGTATAAACGAATTAAAAGTAGCTGACATAACAAGATAAGCAGTCAACAATGCTAAAGCAAATATGATATAAAGTTCATTACTTGTTTCTTTTAATTCTTCAGATTTTCCTTTCCAAGTAATTTGTTTATCTGGAGCAACACTAGTCATTGTTTCTTCTAAATATTTAATTGCTTCAGCTAAAGTATAGCCTTCACTTATATTAGCCGATATTGTTACGGCACGTTGTCTGTTATATCTTGATAACTTACTTGCCGTTCCTTTTTCATTAAATTCAACAAGATTAGAGAGGGAAACTAAATTACCTGTTTTTTCTGATCTAACGAATATTTTACTCAAACTTTCTTTATTTTTCCTATCTTCTAAATATTGTTGTAAAATAATTGGGTATTCTTTTCCAAGTTTATTAAATTTTGTTACCGTCTTGCCCCCATACAAAGTTTCTAAAGTTTGACCAATTGCTTCAGTTGATATTCCCAAGTCTTTTGCTTTATTTTTGTTAATTTTTATATTCACTTCAGGTTTATTTCTGGTATAATCAGATTCAAGTCTTGATAAATTTCTGTTCTTTCTTAACATTCTAATAACTCTAGACTGTATTTGTTCTAACTCTTCGTATGTATTTCCATAAATAACCATTTGAACTGGCTTATTGTAACTTGAAACTCTTATAGACTGAGGAGAAATTGGAAAAGCTAGTGTTTGAGGTACCGTAACTATTTTTCCAATCGCTTGTCGCATTATTGTTTGAGAATTCTGTTTTCTATTTTTCCAATTGTCCAAAAGTGAGATTATTAAGAAGCTATTTTCAGAGCCAAAACCTGGAACTATCATTAAAAATCTATTGTATGGACTATTATCGCCATCAAGTAGTGGAATTAGTCTTTTTTCCACATCCTCCGCCCTTTTTTGAGTATATTGGAATGAACTTCCTTCATCAGTAAATCCTATAACTAAGTAAACTCCACGATCTTCTAATGGTAACAATTCTTTTTTTGTATAGTTATACAAACCTCCAGAGGCAACTATGATAAAAATTATGAATGTTATTATTGTTTTCTTCTTGTTCATCCAAAATCCTAATGTCTCAGTGTAAAATTTTAAAAAGCCTTGAAAAAATTTATCAAATCCTCTTGTAAGGAAATTAGATTTTTTCTTTTTATCAAGAAATTTACTACCTAACATTGGTGAAAGTGTTAGAGCAACAAATGATGACACTACTATTGCAAATGATAGTGCTATTGCAGTTTCTTTAAATAAAGTTCCAGCAATACCTTCAATGAAAATTAAAGGCAAAAATACTGCAACCAAAATAAGAGTTGTTGCAATAATTGCAAACGTAATTTGTTTTGAGCCTTTGTATGCTGCTACCAGCGGTGTCTCACCATTTTCAATTCTTCTATATATCGCATCGGTCATAATGACCGAATCATCAGTAATAATTCCAATTGCTAATATAAAACTTAATAAGACAAATATATTAATAGATAAATCAAATATATATAAACCTAAGAATGTAGCAATTAGACTTACAGGTAAAGCTATTGCAGGAACAATAACTGCTTTTAAATTTCCTAAAAATAAATAAATTATAATTACAACAAGTATAAAAGCTATAGCTAAAGTTTTATAAACCTCATTTATTGCTTCACCGATGTAAGTAGCTCTATTAAAAGCTATTTCCAAATTTAAGTCGCCAGGTAAAGTTTTTCTAATTTCTTTGATTTTTTTTTCAACATCTTTTGATAATTCAACAGTTGAAGCCCCACTTCTTGCATAAATTCCTATGCCCATGGTTTTTAAATTTAATGCTCCTTTACTTTGAGCTCTAAATAAAACTTTCTCTGTGACAGGGCCTAATTCTAAATTTGCGATATCAGATAATCTTACTATATTATCTTGAGCTTTCTTAATTGGCAGTTCCTCAAGTTTTTCTAAATTATTATATGATTTATCGATATTGATCGTTAAATCTATATTTTCAGCCTCAAGTGTACCCGCTGGTAATCGAACATTTTCGTTTCTTAAAGACCTTTCTACTTCTTGAATAGTTAAATTATTTGCAGCTAATTTGATTGGATCTATCCATACTCTAATACTCTGCTCCCTAAGGCCACCCGTTCTTATTCGACCAACATTTTTAATGCTAGAAAATTGATCAACTAAATATCGTTCTGCATAGTCTCCTAGCTCAAGATCACTCCAGGTTTCTGAAGATAAAGCAAGCCACATTGTAGTTGTAAAACCCGCAGATTGCTTAAGTATTCTTGGGGCCTCAGACTCGGCTGGCAGTCTTCCGACAATTCTTGCAACTCTCTCTCTTACATCGTTTGCCGCATTATCAAGGTCTATATCTGTATCAAATTCGATATTTATAGTACTTTTTCCATTCTCTGATTTAGCGTCTATGTTTTTTATTCCCTCTGCTCCACCTATAACTTCTTCAATTACTTGTGTCACTTCTTCATCAACAATTGGAGCTGACGCTGATGCATATTCTACCTGGACTTGAACCACGGGGGGTTGTAGACCAGATGGTAGTTCTCTAACTGGTAATTTTGAAAAAACAAAAGTTCCAAATACAACTAGTATTAAAGATAATACCCATGACAATGCTGGTCTTCTAATACTAACATCGGTTAAATACATTTAATTATTTACTTTTATTCTCTTTTTTACCCCAACTAGACGCACTTTTTTTTTCACCATCTTTAATGGGTTTAATTTTTCCATTGGGTCTTACTTTTTTCAATCCTTCAGCAACAACTATATCGCCCTCATTTAAACCTGACTCCACTTCTAGATATCCTTTATTTCTGTTACCAACTTTAACTTCAACTCTTTTTGTTACATTCTCTTTATCTACTTTATAAATATAAACTTTATTACCTTCTAAGATTACACTTGTATCTGGAATTCCTAAAGAAACTCTCTCATTATATTTTATTGTGACTTCCATTAAAGCACCAGGCAAAATCTCAGAATTTAAATTTTGCATTTTAACTCTAAGTCTTAAAGATCTATTGCTAACATCAATTTTGCTTGCCAAAGAATCTACTATACCTTTATAAGTTTTATTCTTATTGCCAGAAAATTTTACATCAACACCAAGTCCTTTTTCTACAAATGGTGCAAATATTTCTGGAACATCAACATCAATAAATAAAAAAGATGCATCTTCAATATCAATTACAACTGAACTTTCTGAAACATTAATATCATCAGAAAAGTTTCTTTTACCAATTACTCCATCGAAGGGTGCTGTGATTGTTCTACTTTTTAATTTTGCAATAACATCACCAGACTTAACTTTAGTATTATATTTGATTTCTTCTAGAATTTCGTATTTTTCAATATTGTATGACTGTGTTTTAATTGGAACCGCTGTTCCAAAGGTTTCAATAATATTTTGAAACTTTCTTTCCTCTACTGTTTTGACAATGATACCTGGTGGCGGTCTTTTACTAAATTTTTTTTTAAAATGGTTCCCAATCATTGTTCGAGCAATGATCACACCTGCAATAATTAGAAAAAAAATTACTATTATTGATGTTATTTTAGTAGATCTCTTCATTTCTATATTCTTCCATATTCAGCCCATGAACCATCATAAACTGTAGGAGAATATGTATTATTTACAAGGGAATATGCAAGACCTAAAACACATGCTGTTATACCAGATCCACATGAAAAAACTGTTTTATCGTCATTTAAATCAATAATTTCGCTGAACTTTTTTGAGATTTCACTTACACCTTTAAAAGTGTTGTCTGAGCTATTTATAATCTCTTTAAATGGAAGACATACAGAGTTTGGAATAGATCCACTTCTCACATTCTTCCTGGGATCTGGAACACTTCCATTAAATCTTTCCTTACTTCTAGCATCGATTATTGTAAAATTTTTTTGTCCAATATTTTCATTTATTTCAAGAATACTTTTTACCAGATTTTTATTTTCTGTTGCTCTGTAGGTTGAGTTGTTTAAAATTGTTCTTTCACCTGTTGTTTTCCTATTTTCAATCAACCATTTTTTTAAACCACCATCTAAAACACTTACTAGGTGTTTATCATGACCAAAATAAATAAAATTGTACCAACCTCTACATGAACTTAAAACATCAGAGTTATCATAAATTACAATTCTATCGGTATTTGATATGCCCATTGAAGATACTATTTCTTCCCATTTTTCTTTTGTAGGGAGCATGTGAGGTAAATCTGTATCTTGATCTGAATTCTTGTCTAAGTCAAAAAAAATTGCACCAGGAATATGATTTTTAGAGTACTCCTCTTTAGGATTTCTATCAATTCCTGGCATATGCCATGAGCAGTCAATTATTTTGACGTCACTTAAATTATTTTCTAACCAATCTGATGTAATAAGTGACATTCTATATTTTTTCTAGATACTTCTGATGATACTCTTCAGCAGTGCAGTAATTTTTCAACTCAGATAGCTTAGTTACAACTTTTCCTGATAACTTTAAATTTTCTTCGTCTATTACTTTTTGAGCAATATTTTTTTGTTTTTCATTAAGGTAGAATATCTCACTTCTGTATTGTGTTCCAAAATCAGGACCTTGAGAGTTTAGTGTAGTTGGATCATGAAATTCAAAAAATCTCTTAATTATTTGCTCGTATGTAATAACTTTAGGATCAAATTCTAATTTTACAGCTTCTGCATGATTAGTTGTTCCTGTACAAACTTCTCTATAATTTGTATTAGGACTGTTTCCTCCACAATATCCAACCTCTGTTCTGTAGATGCCATCTAATTGGCCATATTTTTTTTCTGGACCCCAGAAACATCCCAAAGCTAAAACTGCTATTTCCATAGATTAATGTTATAATAATAATATAATCTAATCCATGTTATCTAGAAATCAATTAGGCTTTTTGTACATGTTTCTGTCAGTGTGTGCATTTTCAATGATGGATGTGCTTGTTAAGTGGTCTGAAAATTATCCTGTTGGTGAAGTTCTTTTTTTTAGAGGAATTTGCGGATTAATACCTATATTTTTTTTAATACCAAAAGAAAACTACACAAATTTTTATAAAACAGATCGACCTAAATTACATTTCTTTAGATGTGCTGCAGGATTAATGGCAATAGTATCAGTATTTATTGCACTAAGAAATTTACCTTTGGCAACGGTAGTTGGTATCTCATTTGCTGCACCAATTTTTGCAACAATTTTATCCATTTATTTTTTGTCAGAAAAAATTGGTAAATACCGCTGGTTAGCAGTTTTGATTGGTTTTATAGGTGTAATAATTATTACACAACCAGGTATTTCCACTTTAAATTTTTATTATATTTACCCAATAATTTTTTGTTTAGGAATGTCATATGTTGCAATTGCTATCAGACAGTTATCTACATCCGAACCAGTTTGGCTTATTTCTTTTTATTTTTCAGTAGCGATATCTATTTTAGGTTTGTTTACAATTCCTTTTGGATGGGTAATGCCTACATTAATAGATTTTATCTTTTTGTGTATGATTGGTTTGCTTGGAGGTATTGCTAATTTACTACTTGGACAATCTTATAAACTTTCAGAAGTTTCTTTAGTTACTCCACTTAAGTATTTAAGTTTAGTATTTGCAATTATATTTGGTTATTTTATTTGGAATGAAATACCATCTTATAAAACTTTATTGGGTTCATTACTTGTAGTGTTATCTTCATTAATTATATTTAGAAGAGAAATCTATTTGAAAAAACCAAACTTAATTTTTAAAAATGAGTAAACCTCCGATTTATTGGTCAAAGGCAGTAAAGTTTCTTTCTAAAGATAAGATAATGAAAAAACTTATTTCTAAATACAAAGACAAAACCTTAACTACAAGAAAAGATATTTTTTTGTCTCTATGTAAAAGTATAATAGGACAACAGATAAGTGTTGCTGCAGCAAATTCTGTATTTTTAAAGTTTAAAAAAGAATGTAGAGGAAAGATAAATCCAAAAGTAGTTAATGCTATTACCTCAGCTCGTTTGAAAAAATGTGGATTAAGCAGACAAAAAGTTAGAGGAATTAAAGAGTTGGCAAAAAAATTTGTAAACAAAACATTTAATCCAAGAATTATAAAAAAAATGGGAGACGAGGAGGCAATTCTTTATTTATCTGAGTTAAGACAAATAGGTAGATGGTCTGCAGAGATGATATTACTATTTACTTACAATAGATCTAATATATGGCCCGTTCAAGATATTGGTTTACTTAGAGCTATTTCAAACAATTATAGAAAAAGCTATTTACCACCCATGAGCTATGTAAATCGATTGAAAAAGAGGTTTTCTCCATATTGTTCCGTAGCTACGTGGTATTTATGGCGCTCCATAGACGATGAGCCTATACAATATTAAGTGCCTTCAACTATTTGATGATGTCTTACAGCATGGCCTTTAATAACGTCTAGTGCTTCCTGATATTCAGGGGAATCATAAAATTCTATTGCTGTGTTGTAATCTGTAAATTCAACTACAGTTGTTCTAGGAGAGTTAATTCCCTCATTTGTTCTATTTTTTCCACCTCTAATTATAAATATCCCTGAGTATTTATCTGCAGCAATCTTGGCTTTTTGTGCATATTCCTTTAATTTTTCCTCACTATTAATTTTTTCCCACACGCAAACTACGTAACCTTTCATAATTTTCCTTTATTTATCATTATATAATCAATTTTTACTTTATCAAATTTGTTCTTGTTCTACTCCTTCAACAATAAACATTATTCTCTTAGTTGTATTTTCTGCATGAGTCCATGCAGATTTATATTCAGTTGACTCATGGCATGACATAGCATCATTATAAGTCGGAAACTCCCACATTACAGTACGCACAATGTTTGGGCCACTAAATGACTTTAATTTTCCACCTCTAACTACTGGTTTCCCCCCATAACTTTTTATTATAGGAACAGCCTTTTCTCCATATTTTTTTAAGTTATCCTGGCTTGAGATTTCTAAGTATAGACTTATCCAATAAGTTTTCATATTTATCCTTTTTTAATATTTTTATTTATGATACCAAATTTTTATGGCTGATAAATTAATAATTACTTATGAAGAATATAAAAAGGTAGTCGAAAAACTTGCTTTAGAAATTGAAAAAAAATATAAGCCAACAGTATTAGTTGGTATCATGAGAGGTGCAGCTCCAATTATAGATATTTTATCTAGAATTTTTAAATTACCTACCGCTTATGTTGTAATTCAAAGTTACTCTGGTGATTCGGTACAAGATAAACAAGGGGAGCTAATATTTGCAAGAGATATAAGTGCAATTGCAACTAACGAAGATTTTAAAAATGTATTGTTAGTAGATGATCTATCAGACACAGGACTAACTTTAAATAAAAGTATAGAGTGGCTTAAAGAATATGAACCTGTTAAGGATCACATAAGTGAAATTAAAACAGCGTGTCTTTGGAAAAAAAAATCTTCCACTTTTACTCCTGATTTCTGTCCAATTTTATTAGATAATGATCCATGGATTGTTCAACCATCAGAGTATTATGATGAAATCGATATTGATGGTTTGAAAAAAAAATATTCTAAATAAAAAAAAGGCCAGACTAAGCTGGCCTTTAATTTTAATTTTTAATTGAGTTTTATTGAGGAATATCTCCTTCTACTCCTTTAACATATACATTCATTCCTGCTAACATGCCATCGTCTGCTACTGCACCTTCGGCAACAAGAATATTTCCCTTTTGATCATAAATTGGACCTGTAAAAGAGTGAGCTTTACCAGAAGCTAAGTCTTTTTGAAGTTGTTCAACTTCTTTAATTAA